>NZ_AQOI01000670.1:0-621 GCF_000364665.1 Xanthomonas sp. SHU 199 | reverse complement strand
GTAGTCGGTGGCCACCGGCTGCGGCTGCAGGTCGTAGCTGGCGCGCAGCAGCACGTCGACGGTGGCCATGCCGCGTTGCGGCGCCACCCAGCGCGCGTCGCCGCCGCTGGCCATCATGCCTACCGCATCGCCCTGGCGCAGTGCCAGGTACGACACCACCAGCGCGGCGTTGAGCACATGGTCGAAGTGCGACAGGCCACGCTCGCTGGCCAGCATGCGCCGCCCGGTGTCGATCAGCATCAGCAACTGCTGGTTCTTCTCGTCCTGGTACTCGCGCGAGATCAGCTTGCGCGCGCGCGAGGTCGCCTTCCAGTCGATCTGGCGCAGGCTGTCGCCAACCCGGTATTCGCGCATCTGGTGGAAGTCGGTGCCTTCGCCGCGGCGCCGCTTCAGGTGCGCGCCGACCAGGCGCGAGGCCTGTTCGGCGCTGAACAGGGCGAAGCGGGTCAGCGGCGCGAAGTTTGGATACACGCGCACGGTCTGTGCGGACCCGGCCAGACGCTGCTGCCACCACAGGCGCCAGGGCGCATGCAGGCGCAGGTGGGTGCCGTCGAAGACGAAGCGACCGCGCGCGGTCGGACGCAGTTGGTAGCGCACCTGGGTCTGATGCGCGGCGGGCAG
>NZ_AQOI01000669.1:0-712 GCF_000364665.1 Xanthomonas sp. SHU 199 | reverse complement strand
CCCCCGCCCCCCCCAGCCACTGGGCACCAGGTCGAACAGGTCCACGCGCTGGCGCTGCGCGCTGTCCAGGTGCAGCACCACGTCGCGCTGGACGCCCAGCGGCAGCGCTTCGGGCAGCTCGCGGCGCACCTGCGGCGTCGGCCGGCGCCACAGCCGCCACGCATCCAGCGCCGCGACCAGGGCGATGCCCGCTGCGACCGCCTGCCAGCTCCACAGCGGCAGCCAGCCCAGCGCCACGGCCAGGCCGTACAGCGCCCACAGCGCGAGCAGGGCCAGCAGGAGCGGGGCGGGTCTCATCGCTTGGGAGCCAGGAGTGGGGAATGGGGAATGGGGAATGGGGAAAGCGGCAGGGCTGCAGCGCGACGGGTCGCTGCGTTCGTCAGCTCACTGCAATCGGGAATTACGGGCAACGCCGGGAACCCCGGCTTTTCCCATTCCCCATTCCCCTTTCCCGACTCCCCGCTCATTTCCGCGGCGCCTCCACCTTGGCCAGCAACCCACCGAGGGCGTCGTCGGCGCTCTGGCCTTCGATCTGCAGTTCCGGGGCAAGGGCGATGCGGTGGCGCAGCGCCGGCTTGGCCACGTCGCGGATGTCGTCGGGGATGACGAAGTCGCGGCCGGACAGCACCGCTTGCGCGCGCGCCGCGCGGACCAGGGCGATGCTGCCGCGCGGGCCGGCGCCGAGCGCAATGCCCGGCCAGCGGCGGGGGGG
>NZ_AQOI01000668.1:0-2783 GCF_000364665.1 Xanthomonas sp. SHU 199 | reverse complement strand
GGCGGGCGCCGCGCGCGCGATGCCGGGCTGACCCGGCTGTACGCGCTCGGCCCGCTCAGCGCCCACGCCGCGCAGGCGTTCGGCGAGAACGGCCGCGTCTTCGACAGCCATGCGGCGCTGATCGAGGCGCTGCAGCGCGATCTGGCCGCGGTGGCCGGGAATCGGGAATCGAGAGCCGGGAATCGGCAAGAGCAGGATCAAGAGCAGGAAGTGAAGCAGATGCATGAGAACACCGGCGCGCCGTCCGTTGGCGCGCCCCAGCCGGCCCCGGCCACGCTCCTTGTCAAGGGCTCGCGCGGCAGCGCCATGGAAACCGTGGTGCGTGCGCTGCTGAACCAGGCACAGGAGGCGCCGCATGCTGCTTGAACTCGCCCGCTGGCTGCAGCAGCTCGAAAGCATGTTCGGGCTGTTCGGCTATCTGACATTCCGCGGCATCCTCGCGGCGCTGACCTCGCTGTTCCTGTCGCTGTGGCTGGGCCCGGCGGTGATCCGCAAGCTGGCGCAGTTCAAGGGCGGCCAGCCGATCCGCCAGGACGGCCCGCAGACCCACTTCTCCAAGGCCGGCACCCCGACCATGGGCGGCTCGCTGATCCTGCTCACCGTGCTGCTGTCGGTGCTGCTGTGGGGCGACCTGCGCAACCGCTACGTGTGGCTGGTGCTGGCGGTGATGCTGGCGTTCGGCGTGATCGGCTGGTACGACGACTGGATCAAGATCGTGCGCCGCGACCCGAACGGGCTGAAGTCGCGCTGGAAGTACCTGCTGCAGTCGATCTTCGGCCTGGCCGCGGGCCTGTTCCTGTACTACACCGCCGACGTGCCGGCGGCGATCACCTTCTACATCCCGATGTTCAAGTCGATCGCGCTGCCGCTGGCCGGGATCAGCTTCGTGGCCATCGCCTACTTCTGGATCGTCGGCTTCTCCAACGCGGTCAACCTGACCGACGGCCTGGACGGCCTGGCGATCATGCCGACGGTGCTGGTGGCCTGCGCGCTGGGCGTGTTCGCCTATGCCTCGGGCAACGCGGTGTTCTCGGCCTACCTGAAGATCCCGACCATTCCCGGCGCCGGCGAGTTGATCATCATCTGCGCGGCGATCGCCGGCGCGGGCCTGGGCTTCCTGTGGTTCAACACCTACCCGGCGATGGTGTTCATGGGCGACATCGGCGCGCTGGCGCTGGGTGCGGTGCTGGGCACCATCGCGGTGATCGTGCGCCAGGAACTGGTGCTGGTGATCATGGGCGGCGTGTTCGTCATCGAGACCCTGTCGGTGATGATCCAGGTCGCCTCGTTCAAGCTCACCGGCAAGCGCGTGTTCCGCATGGCGCCGATCCACCACCACTTCGAACTGAAGGGCTGGCCGGAGCCGCGGGTGATCGTGCGCTTCTGGATCATTTCGGTGGTGCTGGTGCTGGTCGGCCTGGCCACGTTGAAGGTGCGCTGATGAACGACCCCGCCCGCCAAGCGACCCGCCTGGAGGCCATCGGTGGCCGCTACGACCCGTGGCTGCTCGGCGCCGCGGTGGCGCTGGCATCGCTGGGCGTGGTCATGGTCGGCTCCAGCTCGATCGAGCTGACTACCAGCCCGTTCTACTACCTGAGCCGTCACCTGCTGTTCCTGGCCGGCGGTGTCGGCCTGGCGATCTGGGCGATGCGCACCGAGCTGAAGAACATCGAGCAGTACAACCAGTTGCTGCTGCTGGCCTGTTTCGGCCTGCTGCTGGTGGTGTTCGTGCCGGGCCTGGGCAGCACCGTCAACGGTGCGCGGCGTTGGATCAACTTGGGCATCTCGCGCTTCCAGACCGTGGAAGCGGTGAAGGTGCTGTACATCGTGTGGCTGTCCAGCTACCTGGTGCGTTTCCGCGACGAGGTCAATGCGACCTGGCCGGCGATGCTCAAGCCGCTGGGTGTGGCGGTGGCGCTGGTCGGCCTGCTGCTGCTGCAGCCGGACTTCGGTTCCTCCACGCTGCTGCTGGCGATCACCGCCGGCATGCTGGTGCTGGGCGGGGTGAACCTGCCGCGCATGTCGATGCCGATCGTGATCGGCCTGCCGGTGTTCGCCTTCATCGCGATCCTCGAGCCGTACCGCCTGCGCCGCATCACCTCCTTCCTCGATCCGTGGGCCGACCAGCTCGGCTCCGGCTACCAGCTGTCCAACGCGCTGATGGCGGTGGGCCGCGGCGAACTGTTCGGGGTCGGCCTGGGCGGCTCGGTGCAGAAGCTCAACTACCTGCCGGAAGCGCACACCGACTTCATCTTCTCGGTCATCGCCGAGGAACTGGGCTTCGTCGGCGTGTGCCTGATCATCTCGCTGTACGCGCTGCTGGTCGGCCGCGCGTTCTGGCTGGGCATGCGTTGCGTGGAAATGAAGCGCCATTTCTCCGGCTACATCGCCTTCGGCATCGGCCTGTGGATCAGCCTGCAGAGCTTCGTCTCGGTCGGCGTGAACCTGGGCATCCTGCCGACCAAGGGCCTGACCCTGCCGCTGATCTCCGCCGGTGGTTCCAGCGTGCTGATGACCTGCGTGGCGATGGGGCTGCTGCTGCGCGTGTCCTACGAACTCAACCGCGCCGAGCGCCAGGTGGCACTGGTACGCAGCGACGCGGCGATGCCGGTCAAGCAGACCGTGGACAACGCCGAGGACCTGCAGGCCGCGCGCGAGGCCAGCGCCAGCGCGGTCGCCGCGGCGATCCAGGGCGGCACCCCGGGGCGCGGCACCAGCCGCATGCAGCCGCGCGTCGAACCCACCTTCGGGAGGCTCGGATGAGCGCGGTGCAGGGCGATCGT
>NZ_AQOI01000667.1:0-3325 GCF_000364665.1 Xanthomonas sp. SHU 199 | reverse complement strand
TGGCGCCGGGCGCACGTAGTCCGGGCCGACCATGCAGCCGCCGAGCAGCAGCACACTCAGCAGCGGCACGAGCGGCACCAGGCGGCGGGAAACGGGCGGTGGGGGCAGGGCGGTCACGGGGCGGCGCCGGCAGCGGGGACAGGCCGTCACCGTAGGCGCCGCATGGCGACCTCACGCTGACGCCTCGCTGACGGCGCTGTCAGAAACGCAGCATGCGGCCGTCCAGCGCCGCGTCTTGAACCGCTGCCAGCGCGTCCGCAACGTGGCGCTTGCAGCCGTCATCATGGCCGGCCAGTATCGGCGCATGAAGCTGCCCCATGCCCTGTCCTGCCTGTTCCTCGCCTGCCTGTTGCTGGGCGGCTGCACCTCGCATGCCGACACCACCGTGCCGTCGCCGATCCGCCTGAACCAGGTCGGTTTCCTGCCTGCCGCGAGCAAGCTGGCGGTGGTGCCGGATGGGCATGGCGACGCGTTCTCCATTGTGCGCGCCGACGGCGACGAGGTGGTGCTGCGCGGCACCCTCGGCGCCGCCGCGGCGTGGCCGCCGGCGCAGCAGACCGTGCGCATCGCGGATTTCTCCTCGTTGCGCACGCCGGGCCGCTACCGCCTGCAGGTCGTCGGCCTGCCGCCGTCCGACAGCTTCGCCATCGGCGAAGACGCCTACAACGCGCTGTCGCGCGCCGCGCTCAAGGCCTACTACTACAACCGCGCCAGCACCGCGCTGGACGGCACTTACGCCGGCCGCCACGCGCGCGCTGCCGGCCATCCCGACGACCACGTGCTGGTGCATGCCTCGGCGGCCTCGCCGGAGCGCCCGGCCGGCACCGTGATCGCCGCGCCCAAGGGCTGGTACGACGCCGGCGACTACAACAAGTACGTGGTCAGCTCCGGCATCACCGTCTATACCCTGCTGGCCGCCTACGAGCAGTTCCCCACCTACTTCAGCACGCACCCGGAAGGCATTCCCGACAGCGGTGGCGACGTACCGGACATCCTGCGCGAGGTCGACTGGAACCTGCAGTGGCTGCTGGCGATGCAGGACCCGCACGACGGCGGCGTGTACCACAAGCTGACCAACCTGGACTTCGCCGGCATGCAGATGCCGGACCAGGCGCGCGCGCCGCGCTACGTGGTGCAGAAGAGCACCGCGGCCACGCTCGACTTCGCCGCGGTGATGGCCCAGGCCAGCCGCATCTACGCGCCGTACGACGCGCAGTTCGGCGGCATCTCCACGCGCATGCTGGAGGCCTCGCGGCGCGCCTGGGCCTGGGCGCAGGCGCATCCGGACGTGGCCTACCGTCAGCCGGATGACGTGCACACCGGCGCCTACGACGACACCGAGTTCGACGACGAGTTCGCCTGGGCCGCGACCGAGTTGTATCTGGCTACCGCCGACGACGCCTTCTACGAGGCGGCGATGGCGCGCAAGGTGCCGGCCAGCGTGCCCGACTGGCGTCAGGTCGGCGGGCTGGCGTGGATGTCGCTGGCGCAGCACCGCGCGCGGCTGACCCCGCGTGCCGACCAGGCGCGCATCGCCGACGAGATCGAGGGCCTGGCCGATCACCTGGTGCAGGTGTGGCAGGGCTCGGCCTGGCGCGTGACCATGCGCGACGCCGATTTCCACTGGGGCAGCAACGCCACCGCGATGAACCAGGCCATGATGCTGCTGCAGGCCTACCAGCTGCAGCACAAGCCCGAATACCTGCAGGCCGCGCAGTCGCAGCTGGACTACGT
Source organism: Xanthomonas sp. SHU 199 (assembly GCF_000364665.1). Classification (NCBI taxonomy): domain Bacteria; kingdom Pseudomonadati; phylum Pseudomonadota; class Gammaproteobacteria; order Lysobacterales; family Lysobacteraceae; genus Xanthomonas; species Xanthomonas sp. SHU 199. Next base: position 1,591 of record NZ_AQOI01000667.1, on the reverse strand, counting down.
GCTCGGCCGCAACCCGCTGGGCATGTCCTTCGTCACCGGCATCGGCGCGCGCTCGCCGATGCACATCCACCATCGCATCTCCATCGCCGACGGCGTCGCCACGCCGGTGCCGGGATGGCTGGTGGGCGGTCCGCAGCCGGGGCAGCAGGACGCCGACGCGTGCAAGCACGCCTACACGTCGTCGCTGCCGGCGCTGTCGTACCTGGACAAGGAATGCAGCTACGCCACCAACGAAGTGGCGATCAACTGGAATGCGCCGCTGGTGTACGTGAGCGCCGCGCTGCAGGTGCTGCAGCGCTGATGCCGGACGGCGCGGATGGCGCCGCTTAGGGCGTGTCACCGATTCCCGAGCATGCCGCGCCGCGATTGCGCGCGCCCATGGCCGCGTTATCGCTCGGGCGTGGACGCACATCCACTTCCTCGTTCTTCCTTGCCACAGGCATGCGCAACCGCGGCGCGGCATGCTCGGGGATTGATGACAACCCCTAGCCCAGACGGGTGCCGAAGATGCGGTCGCCGGCATCGCCCAGGCCTGGCAGGATGTAGCCCTTCTCGTTGAGATGGTCGTCGATGGCGGCGGTGTACACCTCCACGTCCGGGTGCGCCGCTTCCAGCGCCTGCAGGCCTTCCGGCGCGGCGACCAGGAAGATGCCCTTGATCCGCCGCGCGCCGGCGCGCTTGAGCATGTCCACGGTGGCGATGAGGGTGCCGCCGGTGGCCAGCATCGGATCCAGGATCAGCGCGTCGCGCTCCTCCAGTCGTCCGGTGAGACGTTCGAAATAGGGCACCGGCTGCAGCGTCTCCTCGTCGCGCTGCAGGCCGACCACGCTGACCCGTGCCGCGGGAATCAGCGCCAGCACGCCGGGCAGCATGCCCAGCCCGGCACGCAGGATCGGCACCAGGGTGATCTTGGCGCCGGCGATGCGCTGCACCTGGGTCGGGCCGGCCCAACCCTCCATGGTGTGGGTCTCGGTCTCCAGGTCGGCGGTGGCCTCGTAGCCGAGCAGGGTGCCCAGCTCGGTGACCAGTTCGCGGAAGCCCTTGGTGCTCAGCGCCGCGTCGCGCAACAGGCCGATCTTGTGCTGTACCAGCGGGTGGCGGACTTCGACGATCTTCATGGGCGCGCTCGCAAGGGGGAGGCGCACAGTGTGCCGCAGCCGGCTCCGGCGCCGCCAGGTGTGGGCGCCAGCGCGCGGCGGGTGACGCGCCGGGAAGGCGCATCACCCGCCGTGCCGAGGCGACTCAGGCCGCGGGGTCGAGCACCTCGGCCGCACGCGTGCGTGGCGCTGTTGCGCTGCGCATCGCGGTACTGCGGGTGTCGATCTTGAACAGCGCCACCGCCTGGGTGAGTTGGCCGGCCTGGTCTTCCATCGAGCGCGCCGCCGCCGTGGCTTCCTCCACCAGTGCCGCATTCTGCTGGGTGGCCTCGTCCATCTGGGTGACGGTCTGGTTGACCTGCTCGATGCCCGCCGACTGTTCCTGCGAGGCCGCCGAGATCTCGCCCATGATGTCGGTCACCCGCTGCACCGAGCCCACGATCTCCTGCATGGTCTTGCCGGCCTGGTCCACCAGGGCAGATCCCTCGGCAACA
>NZ_AQOI01000666.1:0-748 GCF_000364665.1 Xanthomonas sp. SHU 199 | reverse complement strand
GTCGATCAGCGTCTTGATCTCCTTGGCGGCATTGGCAGAACGCTGCGCCAGGGTCCTGACTTCGGTGGCGACGACCGCGAAGCCGCGGCCCTGGTCGCCGGCGCGGGCGGCTTCGACCGCGGCGTTGAGTGCCAGGATGTTGGTCTGGAAGGCGATGCCGTCGATCACGCCGATGATGTCGGCGATCTTCTTCGACGAGGCCTCGATGCCGCTCATGGTTTCGACCACCTGGCCCACCACCATGCCGCCCTGCGAGGCCACCGAGGCGGCACCGACCGCCAACTGGTTGGCCTGGCGGGCGTGTTCGGCGTTCTGGCGCACGGTCGAGGTCAACTCTTCCATCGAGGCCGCGGTTTCCTCCAGGCTGGCGGCCTGCTGCTCGGTGCGGCGCGACAGGTCGTCGTTGCCGCTGGCGATCTCGCCGGCGGCCGCGCTGATGCTGCTGGCCGCGGTCTGGATGCGCGCGACGATGCCGGTCAACTGGTCGGTGGTGGCGTTGGCGTCCTCGCGCATCCGTGCGAACACGCCGTGGAAGTCGCCATGCATGCGGGTGGTGAGGTCGCCGGCGGCGATGGACTGCAGCAACGCCGACAGCTTGCCCAGATTGACGTCGCTGACCTCCATCATCGCGTTGAGGTCCTGCACCATCAGGCGGAAGTCGTGCTGGAAGCGCGCGGCATCGCCGCGGGCGCTGAAGTCGCCGGACGCCGCTGCGGCGGCCAGGCGCTTGATCTCGGTATTGATCGCC
>NZ_AQOI01000665.1:0-46171 GCF_000364665.1 Xanthomonas sp. SHU 199 | reverse complement strand
TGCTGCCGCCCACGATGCAGGCGCAGGCGCAATTGCGCGGCGCGGGCTTCGCCCTCGCGGCGACGCTGGTGGACGGCGGCGACGATCTGTTCGCCAGTGCCTTGCCGCAGCGCCTGGTCTACGTGATGGGCGCCGAGAGCGACGGGATGGACCGCGACTTCGCGCAGGCCTGCGATCTGCGCCTGTCCATCCCCGGCAGCGGCGCGGTGGAAAGCCTCAACGTCGCCGCCGCCACCGCGGTGTTGCTGGGCACCTGGCGCAGCCGGCATCCGCACGGGCGTGCGGCGCGCTGAGCACGGTGTCACGCGCTGAGATGCGGCTGCATTTGGCTACGCAATAGTGTGCGCGCCGGCCGGTTTCGGGTTTGCGAGGGGCCTGCCGGCGGCGTAGCGTGCAGGCGCGCCTCGCCGATGCGATCGCGCCACGCGCGCTGGCGTCGGCGAAACCGCGCAGTCCCCCGCCCGAAAGGGCCATCGTCACTCCTGCGGAGATGTCGCTCATGAAGCTGCTGTTCTCCATCAAGCACCTGCTGTCGTCGAAGAAGCCGCTGAAGTCGTACGCCTGGTACATCTGGTACTGAGCGCCGTGTGCGATGCCGCGCGGCATGCCGTGCGGCCGGTGCCCGGCGGACGCACTGCGCCGGGCGTCGTTCCTCCAGGAGACTGGCGATGTCCGCCACCATGGTCGACCGCGATGCGCGCGCCACGGTCTTCGCGCCGCGTCTGCAGGCGTTGCTGCGCGCGCATGTGGGGCAGGACGCGTTCCGCCTGGATGCCGACACGGTCGGTGTCGCCGGCGCCGCGCTGAGCGACCGCCTGCTCGCGGCCCGGCCCGCCACCGAACACGAACGGCCGACCTTCAAGCCGTTGCACGGCCGCTCGATCGCGCGCAGCGAAGCGGCGAAACTGATGCAGGCGATCGGCCGCGACGTGCGCGAGGCGCTGAAGCGTCCGCCGCCGCCCACGCTCGACCTGTCCGGCCCATGGCCGCACATCGGCCATGTCTATCTGCGCGACCTGCTGCTCGGCGGCGACCCGTGGCGGCTGCGCCTGCTGATGGACCGCACCCTGGAACTGACGCCGCGCCTGACCTGGGCGGTGATCGCCGCCGGCGCGCTCGCACCGCTGGCGCCGGACGCGGAGGCCTCGGCGTTGGCCACGCTGCTGTCCGCGGCCGATGGCTACCGCGCGCGCCGCGATGCGATGGGCCTGTACCGGCGCACCGCCGCGCCGGTGTGCTTCACCATTTCCACGCTGGTCGCCAACGCGCTGTGGCTGGGGTCGCCGTTCGACGCGCGCGTCTGCAACCGCAACATCCTCTACGAAACCCTGCGCCTGCTGCCGCTGTCCTGGAACATCCTGCGCAATGCCTCGCCCGAGTACGGTGCGCTGGATCCGCGTATCGGCGCCGCCGACGACGTGCTGGTGCTGCCCTTGCTCAGCCATCGCGATCCGGCGCTGTGGGAGGAGCCGGAGGCGTTCCGGCCAGAGCGCTGGGACGGCGTGGATCCCGATGCGTTGCCCGGCTACCTGCCGTTCGGCCATGCCTCCGAGCGCTGCTGGGGCCGGCACATGGTCATGCCGCTGGCGGAGCGGCTACTGGACCTGCTGCGCGGTCAGGACCTGGTCGCGGACCCGCAGCAGCGTCGCGCCACTGTGCCGTTGACCGGGCTGCTCGGTGTGGCCCAGGTCGACGTGATCCGGCACGCGCGCGCGGCGTTGCCTGCCGCACGCGGTGACGGCGCTCAGCGCGGGGCGGGCGGCGCGGTGGACCCGCGCGTGACCAGGGTGTAGTCCAGCACCTGATGGGTACCGCGGCTGGGCAGGCCGTCGCGGCGTTGGCGAATTTCGCCGAGCAGTAGCGTCACCGCGGCCCTGCCCATCGCCGCGACCGGCTGGTGGATGGTGGTCAGCTCCGGCCAGATCGTGGTGGCCACCGGCGTGTCGTCGAAACCGGCGATCGACAGATCCTCGGGCACGCGCAGGCGCAGTCCGTGCGCGATCGCCAGCGCTGCCGCGGCCATGTCGTCGTTGCTGCACAGGATCGCGCTGGGACGCGGGGCGACCTGCAGCAACGCAGTGGCCGCGAGCAGGCCGGAGCGGTAGGTGAACAGGCCTTCGGCCACGCGCTCCGGCGCCACCGTCAGCCCGGCCCCGGCCATGGTGTCGAAGAACGCGCGGCTGCGCAGCGCGCTGGGCGTGTGCCCGGGATCGCCGCTGACGAAGCCGATGTCGCGGTGGCCCAGGTCGAGCAGATGCCGGGTGAGCGCGCACGCCGCCTGGTAGTCGTCGATGCGCACCGAGCTGACCCCGGGCATCGGTGCGCCGGTGGCGACCGCGACCAGCGGAATGCCGCGCGCATCCAGTTCGGCGATGGTCTGCCGCGCATCGCACAGCGGCGGCGGCAGGATCAGGCCATCGGCACCGGCCTCAAGCAGGCGTTCGGTGGCGGCGCGCTGGCTGTCGCTGTCGTCGCTCTTTTCCACCAGCACCTGGCAGCCTTCCAGGCTGCTCTGCTCGAGCATGCCGAGCATGAACTGGTTGAGGTAGGCCGCGCTGGGATTGCTGTAGAGAACGCCGATGCGCGCCAGTCCTGCGGTGCGCAGCGAGCGGCCGGCGAGGTTGGGGCGGTAGCCGAGCGCCTTGATCGACGCTTCGACGCGCTCGCGCATGGTAGCGCTCACGCGCGGGTGGCGATTGATCACGCGCGAAGCAGTCATCGGCGACACGCCCGCATGGCGGGCTACATCCAGCAACGTCACCGCTGAGCCCGCGCGACGTTGCCGTATGCCCATCAAAGGTCCTGGCGCTGCTGCGGAGGGGAAGCCCCTGCGCGCGTCCTGCGCAGGTCCGGTTTACTTTACTCCCTGGGCGGTTCCACTGTCTTGGCCTGGCTGCCGAAACCGCCGTCGGCCTGCGCCGCCAGATATGCGAACACCGCATACGCGGCGACGTTCTGCGCCAGCGCCTTCGGGTCGATCTTGTCCAGGGTGTCGTTGGCGGTGTGATGCAGATCGAAGTAATCGCTGCCGTCCTGCGCCAGCCAGGCCCAGGCGCCGCCCTTGGCGGCGAGCGGCCCGACGTCCGGGCCGGGGCCGCCGGCGTCCGGCGCATAGGCGATGCCGAGCGGCGCCAGCGCCTCGGCGATCTGCCGGGTCGCCGCGCGCGAGCCGGCGGCATCGCCGGAGCCGGTGTTGAAGGCATAGATGCGGCCGGCGCCGAAATCGCTCTCGGCGGCGATCTGGTGCCGCGCCACGTCCTTGGCATGCGCCTGCGCATAGGCCTTGCCGCCGTACAGGCCCTGCTCCTCGTTGGCGAAGGCGACCACGCGGATGCTGCGCTTGGGTGCCTGCTTGAGCTGGCCGATCAGATGCCCGGCGGCCATGCTGATGGCGACGCCGGCGCCGTCGTCGATCGCGCCGGTGCCCAGGTCCCAGGAATCCAGGTGCCCGCCGATCAGCACCACCTCGTTGGGCAGCGTGCGCCCGGTGATCTGCCCGATCACGTTGTAGGACGTGGCGGTGCCGTCCCAGCCGCAGTCCAGCGCCAGGCGCAGGCGTACCGGGCCGCGCGCGAGCAGGCGCGCCAGCTGGTTGGCGTCGGGCACCGACAGCGCCGCCGCCGGCACCGGCGTCAGTCCTTCGTCGAAGCGGGTGATGCCGGTATGCGGCACGCGGTGCGAATCGGTGCCGGCCGAGCGCATCACGAAACCGATCGCGCCCTTGCGGATCGCTTCCGACGGCCCCTTGCTGCGCACCGCGCCGCCGTTGCCGTAGTCCTTGCCATCGCGGGTGCGCAGCATCTGGTAATCGACGAAGGCGATCTTGCCGCGCAGCGCATCGGCCGGCGCCGCCTGCAACGCGGCCAGGTCGGCGAAGCGCACCACCTCGGCCTCGACCGTGCCGCCTGGGCTGCCGCCCAGCGCGGTGACAGTGAGCGGTTGCGCATGCGCGCCGAGCACCTGCGCGTGTTCGCTGCGACGCTCCCATTTCGGGAACGTCACCGGCTCGGTCCACACCTTGTCGAAGCCCAGTGCCTTGAATTTCGCCGTGGCCCAGGCCACCGCGCGTGCATCGGCCTCGCTGCCGGCCATCCGGGGGCCGATGTCGGTGGTCAGCGACTCGACCACCTTCCAGCCGGTGTCGTCGGCCAGTGCCCGCTCGCGCAAGGCCGCCGCGTCGCGGAGTGCCGCCTCCGGGATGCGCGTGGCCTCGGCGGCAACCGCAGGAGAGGACAGACTCAGCACAGCAGCGATGACGACGGCAAGACGACGCATGGAAAACTCCGCGGACACAGGAACCGCGAGCTTAGCAGTGCCTCACCGCCGTGCACGACGCGGCCTCCATGGCGGAAGCTGCGTGTGCCGTCGCGCTTACTCCGGGCGCGGCTCGTGCTTGAGCGAATCGCGGATCTCGCGCAGCAGCAGCACTTCCTCGGTCGGGGCCTTCGGCGCCGGCGGTTCCTTGCGGGCGATGCGGTTGATCGCCTTGACCAGCATGAAGATGGCGAAGGCCACGATCACGAACTGGATGATGGTGTTGAGGAAATCGCCGATGCCGATCACCACCGCCGGTACCGGCTTGCCGGCGGCGTCCACCGTCGCCGCCTTCAGCGTCCATGCCCAGCGCGAAAAATCCACGCCGCCGACGAGCAGCCCGATCGGCGGCATGATGATCTTCTCGACCAGCGCGGTGACGATCTTGCCGAACGCGGCGCCGAGCACCACGCCGACCGCCAGGTCCAGCACGTTGCCGCGCATGGCGAATTCCTTGAATTCGCGGATCATGCTCATCGGGACTCCTCTCTTGTCAGTGCGGGCCTGTCGCCGCGGCGCTAGCCTAGCGCAGTCGCCGTGGTGGTCGAATCACAGGCGCGCGTATGTCGCGCGACAGGCGCGTCCTCAGCCGACGATGCGGCCGTGCCGCTCGGCCACGTTCTCCAGGCGCGCGCTGAAGCGATCGCCCGGGCGCAGCGCGGCCACGCCGGCCGGCGTGCCCATGAACACCAGATCGCCGGCGCGCAACGCGAACAGCTTGGACAGCTCGTGCAGGATCTCCGGCACGTTCCAGATCATCTGCTCCAGCAGCGACTGCTGGCGCACCTCGCCGTTGACTTCCAGCGAGAGGTTCAAGGCCTCCAGCGCCCCGACCTCGCCGGCCGGGATCAGCTCGCTGATCGGCGCGGAGGCGTCGAAGCCCTTGGCGATGTCCCACGGCAGGCCCTTGGCCTTGGCCGCGGCCTGCAGGTCGCGACGGGTCAGGTCCAGGCCCACGCCGTAGGCCAGGATCAGGGCCTCGGCGCCGTCCACCGGCAGCACGCCGGCGGGCGCGTCCTGGCCCAGTGCCACCACCAGTTCCACTTCGTGGTGCAGATCCTGGGTCGCGGACGGGTAGGGGATGGCGTCGTCGCCGATCACCAGCGCATCGGCCGGTTTCATGAAGAAGGTCGGCTGGCCGCGCTCGGCCTTCGACGCCGGCGCACTGGCGCCCATCTCCCGCGCATGGTCGGCGAAGTTGCGGCCCACGCAGTAGATGCGATGCACCGGAAACAGGCCTTGCCCACGCACGGGAACGCGCGGAGCCTCGGCAGCGGCGAACAGATCTTTCATGAGCATGCATCCAACGAGAGGGGATGCCGCAGTTTAGCGGGTTGGGTTCAACCCGATTCCAACAGGGAAGCGGATGTCGCTCTCACGATTCCCCAATCCCGATTCCCCATTCCCAGCTCTAAAGCGGCAAGGCCGGCTTGCGCACCACCCGATACTCGCCATCGACCACATGCCGGCGCGCGGTGGCCGGGCGCTTGCCGCGCTGGCTCAGCAGCTTCATCGCGATGCCACCCAGGATCATCGCCGCGCCCACGAACACGCTGACGAACACCAGCCCGGCCAGGATCGCCAGACCGAGCAGGCCCACGGCCAGCTTGACCAGCGGATGGCGCGGCTTGCGCGGCGCGAAGACGTGCCGGAATTGGTCGAAATTGAAGAGGCGAGCGCGCATGGCAGAACTCTGTTTCAGTTTGAACCGAAGGCGCGCAGTATCGGCGCTGTTTTATGTGACGGAGTGAAAACTTCGTTAAGCGAAAAATTAACACTTTGCGGTCAGGGGCTTGCATGTGCTCGCCGGGTGAAGGGCGTGCGGCGTCACGGCTGCCGATCGCCCATGCCAGAATGACCACCCCTTGCTGCCCGCGCTGCGTTCCATGACCGAATCATCTGCCGTGCTGGCGTCGCTGCACGCCCTGGTTTCCGGCGAACTGGCCGAGGCCGAGGCGCTGATCGGCGGCGAATCCGAGTCGCTGCTGCTGTACCGGGAGGGCGACACCGTGCGCGCGTGGTTGAACGTGTGCCCGCATGCTGGACGCCGCCTGGACTGGGCGCCGGGCCAGTTCCTGAAGAGCCGCGAGGGCCACGTGGTGTGCGCCGCGCATGGCGCCGCGTTCGAACTGCAGGGCGGCGAGTGCGTGTCCGGCCCCTGCCGCGGCCAGAGCCTGCATGCGGTGCAGGTGGACGTGCGCGACGGGCAGGTGGTGCTGGTTTAGCGCGCAGCGCAGGTGCTTGCGACGAGCCGCGCTACAGCGCGTGCCACCAGCCCATCGACATCAGGTTGACCATCAGCACCACCACCAGGGTGTAGACCAGCGACAGCGGGCCGCCGACGCGCCACAGTTCGCGCGGCTGGTAGTTGGCCGGGCCGGTGATCATCGAGATCACCGGATTGGACGCGGTCATCAGGTTGTTGGACGCCGACAGCGCCACGATCAGCGCGAACGCGGTGGGATTGCCGCCGGCCGCCAGCGCCAGGTTGACCGCGATCGGCACCATCACGATGGTCGCGCCGACATGGCTGATCACCAGCGAGAACGCGGTGGTCAGCAGGCCCAGGGCGATCTCCAGCGCCCACACCGGCATGCCCTCCGGTAGCCGCGCAATGGTATGCCCGGCGACCCAGGCCGCCGCGCCGCTGCTGTCCATCGCCCAGCCCAGCGGGATCAGCCCGGCCATCAGGAATACGGTCTTCCAGTTGATCGCCGCGTAGGCCTCGTCCATGCGCAGCACGCCGGTCAGCAGCATGCCGGCCACACCGGTCATCAGGGTCAGCGCCACCGGCAGCCTGGAGGTCAGCGCGATCAGGATGGTCAGGGCGAAGATCGTCATCGCGATCTTGAACTTGTGCGGGCGGTGCTCGCCCTTGGGGTAGTCGGTGACCACCACGAAGTCGCGGCTTTCCGAGGCCTGCGCCAGATCCTGCCAGATGCTGTGGAACACCAGCATGTCGCCGGCGCGCAGCGGCACCTTGCGCACGTCCTCGCGGATCACCTGCTTGTCGCGGTTGATCGCCAGCAAGCTGATCCCGGCCTGCTTGCGCAGGCGCAGTTCTGCCGCGCTCTTGCCGATGAAGCGCGAGGTCGGCGGGATCACCGCCTCGGAGATGCCGGCGCGGCTGGGGTTGAACAGGTCGCCGAGGTTGCGCAGGCGCGAGGACAGGCGCAGGAACTGGTTCTGCGCGAAATCGGCGACCTGCTGGCGCGCGCCCATCACCCCGAGCACGCTGCCGACCCAGATGCGCATGTCCGCCGGCGGCGCCAGGCGGGTGTCGTTGCCGGTCTTCAGGGCGAGCAGCAGCGGTGCGTTGTGCACGGTTTCGGCCTCGCCCAGGGTCATGCCGACCAGCGGGCTGTCGGCGCTGACGATCAGCTCGAACACGTCGCCTTCGATGCCGTAGGTGCGGGCGAAATAGCTCTCGGTGCGCGCCGGGGTGACGCCGTCGTTGATCAGCCGCTCTTCTTCGGCCAGCGCCTTGTCGCCGCGCACGCGGAAATAGATCAGCGACGCCGCCAGCAGCGCCACGCCGATCGGCAGCGGCGCGAACATGCGCAGCGGCTCGATGGTGGCCATGCCCGAGGGCAGGTTGTTGTTGGCCGACTGCAGCAGGTCGTTGAGCAGGATCAGCGGCGAGTTGCCGACCATGGTCAGCGCGCCGCCCATCACGATGGCCGCGGCGATCGGCAGCAGCAGCCGCTGCAGGGTCAGCCCGGTGCGCCCGGCCAGGCGCGAGGCCACCGGCAGGTACAGCGCCATCACCGAGGGGTTCTGCATGAACGAGGAATTGAGCCCGGCGATGGCGGTGGTCAGCAGCATCAGCCGCTCCTCCACCCCGCGTGCGCGGCGCAGTAGCCACGACGCCAGCCGGTTCAGCGCGCCGGTGCGCTCCAGCCCGGCGCCGAGGATGGTGGTGGCGATGATGCTCATCACCGCGTTACCGGAGAAGCCGCTGAACAGCTCCTCCGGCGCGATCAGGCCGGTCACCCCGAGCACCACCAGCACCACCAGCGCCACCACGTCGGCACGGATCCGCTCGAACACGAACATCGCCATGGTGAAGCCGACCAGCCCGAGCACGAGCTTCATATCGGTGGTCAGCGTCAGCGCGGTATCCATGCGAGGCCGGGAATGGGGAATCGGGAATGGAGAATGGCAGAAGCGGCCGGTCGTCGCAGGTCGTCGCTATCGGGGAGCGGCAGGCGAACCCGCTTCCGATTTCCGATTCCCCGTTCCCGATTCCCGGTCATACAGCAAATCCCACACCCCATGCCCCAGGTTCTGGCCGCGGGTCTCGAAGTGGGTCTGCGGGCGCCAGTCCGGGCGCGGGACGTGGCCGCGCGGGCCGGCGCGGTTGACTAGGCCGGGGGTGGCGTCGAGTACGTCCCACATCTGTTCGGCGTAGTCGGCCCAGTCGGTGGCGCAGTGCAGGCGGCCGCCGGCGCGCAGCTTGCGCACCAGCAGCGCGGCGAAGGCCGGCTGCAGCAGGCGCCGCTTGTTGTGGCGCTTCTTGTGCCAGGGGTCGGGGAAGTAGATGCGCACTTCGTCCAGGCTGCCGTCGGCGATCTCGTGCTGCAGCACCTCCACCGCATCGTGGTGGTACAGGCGCACGTGATCGGCGCCGTCCTCGGCCAGGGCGTTGAGCAGGCGGCCGACGCCGGGCGCATGCACCTCGATGCCGATGTAGTCGCGGCTGCGGTCGTGCTGTGCGGCATGGCGCAGCGCGGCGCCGTTGCCGAAGCCGATCTCCAGCACCTTGGGCGCGCTGCGGCCGAAGGTGGCGTCCAGATCGCGCGGCTGGCCGCTGTAGTCCAGGCCGAAGCGCGGCCACAGCGCATCGAACGCGCGCTGCTGCGCCGGCGTGAAGCGCCCCTGGCGCAGCACGAAGCTGCGCACCTGGCGATGGCCTTCCTCGACGGTGAAGGGTTTCGGCGGGGTCTTGGCGCCGGCGCTGGAGAACGGATCGGTCATGCCTGCGGCCTCACCCGATCAATCCGTCGACCGGCGAGGAGGCGCTGGCGTAGCGCTTGCGCGGGATGCGCCCGGCCAGGAACGCCTCGCGGCCGGCTTCCACCGCCTTGCGCATGGCGCTGGCCATCAGCACGGGGTTGCGCGCGCCAGCGATGGCGGTGTTCATCAGCACGCCGTCGCAGCCGAGCTCCATCGCGATCGCCGCGTCCGAGGCGGTGCCGACGCCGGCGTCGACGATGATCGGCACCTTGGCGTTGTCGATGATCTCCAGCAGGTTGTAGCGGTTCTGGATGCCCAGGCCGGAGCCGATCGGCGCGGCCAGCGGCATCACCGCCACGCAGCCGATCTCTTCCAGGCGCTTGGCCAGGATCGGGTCGTCGCTGGTATAGACCATCACCTCGAAGCCGTCGGCGACCAGGATTTCCGCGGCCTTGAGGGTCTGCACCACGTCCGGGAACAGGGTGCGCTGGTCGCCCAGCACTTCCAGCTTGGTCAGGTTGTGGCCGTCGAGCAGTTCGCGCGCCAGCCGGCAGGTGCGCACCGCGTCCTCGGCGGTGTAGCAGCCGGCGGTGTTGGGCAGGATGGTGTACTGCTCCGGCGGCAGCACGTCGAGCAGGTTGGGCTCGCCCGGATTCTGGCCGATGTTGCTGCGGCGGATCGCCACGGTGACGATCTGCGCAGCGGCGGCCTCGGTGGCCAGGCGGGTCTGTTCGAGATCGGCGAACTTGCCGGTGCCGGTGAGCAGGCGCGAACGGTAGGGTTTGCCGGCGATCACCAGCGCATCGTGGGGGGCGGGAGCGTTCATCGGCGGATTATCGCCCATCGCACCGGCCCTGCCGAGCCCGCGCACCTGCGCGCGGCGGTGAGATTCAGCCGCCGCCCAGCGCGTGCACGATCTCGACCCGGTCGCCGGCGTGCAGTTCGTGCTCGGCATGCGCGCCGCGCGGCACGATCTCGCCGTTGACCTCGACCGCCACGCGCCGCTGGCCCAGCCCTTCGGCCTGCAGCAGCGCGGCCACGGTGGTGGCCGGCGCCAGCGCGCATTGTCTGCCGTTCAATTCGATGTTCATGCCATCATTGTGCAATGCGCGCCGTGGGCGTGCGAGTCGCAATCTTGCGGCAGTGCAACGTGAGCGTGTCCGGCAGAGGTGGAATGATGTCGGCCATGCGGCTACGTATGGTGCGGCCGCTCCCCCGTTTCGCTGCATTTCTCGTGTTCCATTTCTGCCCGGGAGGGCTTCCATGACTTCGTCCATCCGTCCGCTCCGCTCGCTGCTCGCCGCCGCGATCGTGCTCGCCGCCGCGCCTGCGTTCGCGCAGTCCACCTATAGCCGCACCGTGTTCTTCGGCGACAGCCTGACCGACGCGGGCTACTACCGTCCGCTGCTGCCGGCCTCGGTGCGTGCGGTGACCGGCCAGTTCACCACCAACCCCGACTTCGTCTGGGCGCAGTACGTGGCCGAGTACTACGGCACCAACGCCGCCGCCAACGGCAACGGCCAGATCGGCGACGACTATGCCGCCGGCAATGCCCGTGTCGGCGTGGCCAACCCGAGCGCGCTGGGCGTGGCGCCGTCGCTTGCGACCCAGGCCAGCAACTACCTGGCCGCCAACGGCGGCAAGGCCGACCCGAACGCGCTGTATTCGGTGTGGGGCGGTGCCAACGATCTGTTCGCCATCGCCGGCGGTGCGCCGGTGCAGGCCACCATCGGCAATGCCGTGACCGCCGAAGTGGGCATCGTCGCCAGCCTGCAGAACGCCGGTGCGCGCTACGTCATGGTCAACAACCTGCCCGACGTCGGCATCACCCCGCGCTTCCGCGCCGGCGGCGCCGCGGCGATGGCGCAGGGCACCGCGCTCGCCACCGCCTACAACACCGCGCTGTTCTCCGGCCTCAAGAGCGCCGGGCTGCGGGTGATTCCGGTCGATACCTTCCACCTGCTGCAGGAAGTAGTGGCCAACCCGGGCGCCTACGGCTTCACCAACGTCACCGGCACCGCCTGCCAGCCGCAGATCACCGCGCAGTCGCTGACCTGCAACCCGACCAGCTACGTCAGCGCCGATGCCGCCGACACCTACGTGTTCGCCGACGGCGTGCACCCGACCGGCCGCACCCACGAACTGCTGGCGCAGTACGCGCTGTCGATCCTGGAAGGCCCGCGCACCCAGCAGATCCTGACGCACTCGGCGCAGATGGTCGGCCGCTCGCGCGCCGACCAGGTCGCCTGGCACGTCGACGGTCGCCCGGAAGCGGATGGCGTGCGCTGGTGGGGCAACCTGCGCGGCGACATGCAGCGCTACCAGCACGGCGACCTGTACGACGGCATGGCCCCGGCCGGTCTGTTCGGCGTGGACTGGTCGCGTGGCGAGTGGGTGTTCGGCGGCTTCGGCGGCTTCGGTCGCACCGATGCTGACTTCGGCAACCGCGGCGGCGACTACACCCAGGACGACAGCACCCTCGGCGGCTTCGCCGGCTGGTACGGCGAGCATGCCTGGGTCAACGCCCAGGTCAGCTACACCTGGCTGAGCTACGACGTCACCCGCAAGGTCAACCTCGGCCCGGCCACCATCGAGCACAAGGGCTCGCCGGACGGCAGCAACCTGACCGCGGCGCTGCAGGGCGGCTACGAGTTCGGCGAAGGCAGCTTCAAGCACGGCCCGGTGGCCGCGGCGATCTGGCAGAAAGTCAAGCTCGACGGCTACACCGAGAGCAACCCGAACTCCAGCGCGCTGGGCTACAGCGACCGCGACGTTGAGTCGATGGTCGGCCGCATCGGCTGGAAGGCCAGCATCGATGCCGGCACGGTGAAGCCGTACCTGCAGGCCACCTACGACCACGAGTTCAAGAAGAACCAGGAAGCCACCGCGTGGCTGCAGACCATGTCCGACCTGGGCGAGTACGCGGTGCCGGGCATCAACTTCGACCGCAACTACGCGTCGGTGGTGCTGGGCGCGCGGACCAAGCTGTGGGGCTTCGAGAGCAACGTAGGCCTCGCCACCACCACCGGCCAGTCGCGCGCGCACGACACCTCGCTGTTCGTGAACTTCGGCGGCAGCTTCTAAGCACTGCCCGACGTTGCCTGCCTTGCCCGGCTGTGTGCCGGGCAGGGTGGGGCAGATGGGGTGACGTAAACCAACGGCATTGGATGCCAGTTGTGGGAGGGGCTTCAGCCCCGACGCCTCTGATCTCGAGCCGTCGGGACTGAAGCCCTTCTGCATTTCCAGGGCACGCTGCTGGGAGTGCCGGGATCGCCCGCGCGCTGCAGCCGCATTGCGCCGATTTCTTGCGCAACCCCCGGCCCAGCGCATAGACTGCACCGGCAACGCGGGCGTAGCTCAATGGTAGAGCTGTAGCTTCCCAAGCTACTGACGTGGGTTCGATTCCCATCGCCCGCTCCAGTCTCGCAAATGCTAGCGCTAAGTTGTTGACCGCGCTGACTATTCCTCCCGACTGAAGACCGCCTCGAACGACATCCCAAGGTATCGTTTCAGGTATCGTTTTTGCCAAAACCCCTCTTGCTGCATTGGCCGTCAGGTCGCTATGTGCGCTTCTTGGTTCCCGTTGATTTGCGGGCATGGAGGTGGTGGCGCTTGCCCAAGCCAATCAAGTTCCCGAGCCTGCCGCCTGGACGGTTGCCAAGCACCGTCAGCGCTTGTCTGTGTTCTTCGTGTAGTCCGTGTCGGCGGGGCTTCTCACGACCAGTCCCTTGGCGGGTATCCGGGCGATTGCCATGCCTGACGCCGACGACACGGGCGAGCCCTTCACCGACGACCAGTTGAGGGCGATCTTCGATCCGATAGCTTTCCCGGCGTGCGCATCTGACATTTGCTTTGCCTGAGCCCTCGTGCCGTTGACCAAGCTCGGTGACCTTGGCACTGATCTGTTCGGGCAGAGTGTGATCAAGGTGTTCGAGTTTTTCTAGTTGACGGGGCTTTTCAAGTTTACCCGCGTCCAGCACGAGATAGTGCGTGGTTTCTATGTCTGAGGCAGCAAGATTAAAATAAAGAGAGTAAGAAAAAATGCTCCTTTTTCCCGGAGCACTTTTTTGATCCGCGCAAACGGCGCTGAATGATTCAATGCACTCTGATGAGTGGCTTTTACTTTCTAAGCCGACTAAACGTTGTCGAAATCTTAAATGTAAAGCCCCGCGCATGGGGCAAGTGGGCATCACTGCTCACAACGTCAATCGGTGTTTTGTTGCCGATGCATTCAGCCTGAAGCGTAAAAGAGCTTTGTCAAGTGCTTTGGCATAAAAAAATTTGAGAAAATATGTGGGATCCGTTCGTGGCGATCTTTTGGTTTGGAGGCCGGATAAATATGGCTTGAAAGATGCGCCTCATTGCTTGAATATATTGGAGTGCTAACCTGGCTATCAGTCAGTAGCCATGACTGCACGATCAACTCATTAGTCTGAGCCGCGTTCTGCCGTTTTTTAATGATCTGCCACTGGATCTCTGGCAGGCAGAAGGAAGTGATCAATGAAGATTGCACTATTCCAATTGTGCGCATGGGAAGTTGAAAGTATGACACAAGCAAGGAAGGCTATTCCCGAAGAAGTGGGGAAGCTGTTAGGTGTCCTGGATCTTGCTGCCAAAGTCGATCTTGCTGTATTTCCAGAGCACTACCCCTTCGCAGGAAGGGCAGTCGATCTTACGATTGAAGAAGCAAAGGCTCTTCTTGAGCAGGTGAATTCCAGAGTCTCCTTTGTGGCCGGTGGCTATGTTAGCGAAGGCGAAATTCGCCGCAACAGCATTTTTCTGACTAAAGGCAGGCTCAGTCTCGATTTCTATTTCAAGCGCGTTCCTTGGCGGAAAGAAGGCATTGTTGGTGAGCGCGCGAAGATGTGGAGCTTGGGGCGCCGCCGCCTTTTCCCAATGATTTGCTCAGACGTCTGTGAGCCTTGGAATAAGGCCAAGGGTCAAACAGCCAAGATGATGGCTGAGGCACTGAACCTAGGGGTGAGTAAAGGCTGCCCGATCATCGTGCCTACCTTCGGCGCGGATTTGCGGGAGCCTTATTGGACTGAACCCCTATCAGCATGGGCCAAAGCCTTAGGCACGCCTATTGTCGTGGTGGCCGTTGCTGGGGTAAGTGAGGGTAGCTTCAAGGAGCTTGGTGAAGAACGGCGCTACGGGGGTGGGGGAAGCGGGGTGTATTGGCCAGATGGCACGGTTTGGCCTCCCAAAGCAGAGTCCGTGAAACGGGGGGTCTACCTCGTGGATCTTACAGATCCTCAGAGCGGACGATTCATCGAATTGCCGAAAAGAGCTAGATTCAGATCCGAACGCTCAGAGCGGTAAGTGTCTCGGTGGTCATTGTTCCGGTCGCGGAGAGGCCGTGATCTCGTTGAAACGAGCGCAAAGCGGCTTGTGTTTGACCGTTCATGACGCCGTCGATGGCACCTGGATCATAACTACGGGCAAACAATGCCGCTTGCACGCGCATGATCAAAAGTTTGAGATCGTTCTCGCTCCGTTTCGGCGTCTGTGTAAGCGTGGAGGGCAAAGGTCGGACAGTATTGAGAGAACCTGAACTGTTCGGCGTGGTGTCACGACTTGGCGAAAGTGTTGCAGGTGCGCTGTAAGTCGAGGGGGCGGTGTAAGTCGGCGCAGGCGTGTAAGAGCGATACGAGCTACCCGACCCGGAAGAGTGGGAGCTATGGGAGCTATGTGAACTGTGGGAACTATGAGATCGATGTCCCGCATACAGGTTGTGCCGCCCCTCATTCAGGGGCGAACTCAACACCGTTGCATATTTGCCGTCCATCTCCACCAGATCGTTCAGGCCCACGGGTGTTTGGGGCGGCTCTGTGCTGAAAGCACCAAGCGTTGAGCCTGCGAGGACTAATGCATTAGACATTGGACTTCCTTGATGGGATTAACGGCGCGACTGGTCCATTGGGGCGTCACCCAAGAGAAGAAGCCGCCACACTGATCTTTGACAAAGCAAGCGGAGCAACTTTCCAAGTAGTCATTCTTCCAGTTAGAGATGCTGCGCTTGGCAAACGGCCAAAGATCTTTTGGAATGGCGCAGAGTGGAAGGTTGTAAAGCGAAACGGCCATGCCTGCCTGACTCAGCGCTTGGGTGGACGCGGTGAGCGTATCAGCATAGTCAAACGGATCAGCCCACAGCGCTTCGTAATGAGCCTTGGCAAATCCGACGGGCTCAATACCCATCAAAGCGACATGCTCAACGAACGAGAGATTGCGCAAGATGAAGCGCGTGATTTGCCGCAAACGCTCAAAAGAAGGCTTGACTAAGACCACTCTGACTTCCACACGCTGCTTTGCTGCTTCCAAAGCGTAGAGACCTCGAACGGTCTGGGCGAACGCGCCCTCACTTTGAACCACATAGTCATGAAGCGCGTAGTGATCGCCATAGAGCGGTACGCCCCAGCTCAGACGCGGTGTCAGGCCTTCAAATGAGGAGGTCAAGGCCTGATTGCTCAGTAAGCGGCCATTTGAAAGAACATGGAGCTGGGTTTCAGGAAGAGAATCCTTGCATTTTTCAATCACTCGTCGAAGGCCTGCGCCAAGCAGCGTCGGCTCTCCACCACTGATGGCAAGCGATGACTCAGAACGGTCAATCAACTCAATGAGTTCGCAAAGATGTTCAACCCGCCAGTCATCTTGAACCTGTCGAGGAGGTTGAGAGCACATCAGACAAAAGCTGTTGCACCGCTCAGTCGTGAAAAGCACATTTCCTTTGGCACCTCGACGATAGCGAATAGCGACCTTTTGTCGTAAAGGATCAAGCTCGATGACATCACCTGGACGCACAATGGCCGGGTCCCCATGCATTGCAATCGAAACTCGCCCGGATACTATCGGCTTGCCCGCCTCAGTCACAAAGCCTGCCCAAGGCAGATCGATCAGGTTTGAAGATAGTGCATGCGGCGGGATCATGCGAAGATCCAGCGCCATCCTCTCGATGGGGTGGTTCGCATTGGCAATCTCTTCTAAGCCCGCTACTTTGAGCAGATGTGGTTGAGCGTGACCCGAGATGGTTGCCTTTGTGTCAAGCGGCAGCATGAAGCCCACCCTTGGCATCTTCCGAAGGCGTTGATTGGATTGCCCATTGTTCCAGCACCGCGCGTTCTTCCTGGCTTGCTTGCTCATATCGTTTCAAGAGCAGATCAAACAGGCCGATTTGACGCTGACAGAAGTCGCTTGTCGGGCGGTGGCCAATCGTATCGCCTTGGCGCGCGAAGTGATCGACAGGGTCGGCGCCGCAAAGCGGCACATAGGCACAGTCGCTACAAGTTGGAAGTGCTTCTGCAACGCCGCCTGCCATAAGTTGCATCATGGCAGGCGACTTCAACCAATCTGTAACGCTCTGGTCGACTCGGCCAAGCGAAAAGCGTGGGTTACCCATGGAAGCAAGCATTCGTGCTTCATCGGATGGGTAGGCTTGTCCATCGTAGTCGTAAATCACTGCTCCGAACCCCGCCCCGGTGGGTGAACGAAGATCCACATAGCCATGGGCAAATGAGCCTAGAAGCTGGGATAGCAGCAAGCTGGCATAGGTTTCCTCCATCTGAAAACCGCCGCAATTGATGTCGATCAGGTAGTCCAAGGCTTGAGCGTAGAAGTCTAAGAAAGCGCTCATCGAATAGCCGTTGCGATGGCGCGTTTTGACCGCAAAGCCGTATGGGCTCAATGGCCGGAGAGAGATCGAGTGAAAGCCAAGCTTGCGGTATTCATCGATGATTGCCCTTGGCACTTCGAGACTGCGCTTAGTCAGGGTCGTCAGTGCAGAAACCGCATCGTCACCTAGCGCAGCGCGCCCCCGCTCAATCCCGTCGACCGTTCGGCGATAGCTATCGCGCTCCGGGCGAGGACGATTGGCATTGTGCAGCCACTCCGGCCCATCCAACGATGTCGAAAGTTTGAAGCGATGCTCCTTGAAGAAGCTAAGTTGACTATCGGTGAGATCATGCAGTGTTGAGGCAAGGACAAAACGCAATGCCCTTTTTTCTTGCACATTTCGAGCAACTATTTGTTCAGTGAGCGAGCGGACTTGATCGAAGTGAAGCAGAGGCTCGCCACCTTGGAACTCGATGGTCAATTCGGGGCTTGGCCACTCGAAGAGTCGGTCGACTGCTAAAGCAGCCGCTTGCCCGCTCATGTCAAACTGAGTTGCGCTCGTTTGCTGGCGAGACACTTGGCAATAGTTGCAGGTGTGGTGGCAGCGCAAAGAGACGACGAAGATGTGGAGGGCTGGTCCATCAAAGAGATAAGACTTGCGAGTGCGAAACTGGCTGATGACCGGCGCGAGAGAGCTTCGATCTTGGTCAAGCACAACCATGTGCCTGGCTTGCAGGTCGGGTAGGGCCGGATGGTCAAGCGGGAGATCGTGCTCAACAAGGCGCCTGAAAAGGGAATGCTCCATCGTCATCCAATCTCCTGCCAAGGAAGATACGAAGACGCGCTTTGGATCCCAGGGCAAGCGACGGAAGCGAAGAGGCAAAAGGCGGTAGGGTGCGGCTTTGCCTGTAAATGCGTGAGGAGGCCGAAACTTCATAGGGATAGCAGCGGCTTTAGAGGCTGTGCCTCGCGAAGAGCAGCCTGGATGAGGTCTCGCTGGAGTTGAGCAGTCTCGATACGGACAGATTCACGAAGACGCTCATCGAGCGCATCGTTCATGAATCGGGCCTTCAAATCTGGTGGCAACTCATTTCCGTCAAGCGGTGTAAGAACCACACCCAACGCGGTATCAGTGCTGAGGATTTCAACACCCAAAAGAGCGGTGTAGCGATGAACAGTTCGAACGACCACGTCGTCGCTGAATAAGCGCCGATCAAGCGCAACCCTGAGGCTGTTCATGTTCTCTGCGGTTCCCGCCGCAGCCCCCCTGCGGTTCGACAAAGACTTTGCTCTACTGAGCCGGTAGCTTGCAAAGCAAGAAGCAGAGCGCTGGCAAATTGTCTACCTCAGTAGACCCAATCGGGTGACGGCTTACCTTGTGGTGCCGTGCGGCGTTGGTTCGTCGTAAGAAAGTCCCCGTATGGGCCTGTGTTCCACCTAAGGCAGCAATTAATCGGTAAACCTGCTCGCTTGAGGGGCTGCTTGCGCCCTTGTAGAGTCAGGTAGCGTTTGAGGTGTCCTTTTGGGTCCCTTGGCTGCCTAAAAATTAAGCGAATCAATGGGTTGGGGTGAGTTGGATTCGGTTCCCATCGTCTGCTCTATCTGTTGCAAGCGCTTTCGCGCTTGCTGAGCGCTGCAATACCGAGTTCGCTCCGCAATTTCTACTCCTTTCCTGGCCGCGCTTCCACACGTTGTCGATGTGGTCGCGTCGTGCTGCGCAGTCCTGTTCGAAGACCCTGAGCCGGACTACGCCTGTCGCAGCGAGGAAGTCGCTGTCAAACCCTCTTCATCGATCAGCCTTAGGCTGGCCGACGCCTGAGCGTTCGCTCGTTGCCGGTGTTGCTTCTCGTGGTCGATCACAGCCGTCGTCGTTTTCTTACCCGCACGTCCATGGTCCTCGGGGCTGGCGCGACCATGCCGCTGTTGCCGGGCGTCATCCGCAGCGCGCTGGCGGTGCCGCCGGCGCGGGTCACCGGCACGCTGCAGGACGTGCAGCATGTGGTGATCCTGATGCAGGAGAACCGCTCCTTCGATCATTACTTCGGCTGCCTGCGCGGGGTGCGCGGCTATGGCGATCCGCGGCCGCTGCGGCTGCCCAGCGGCAAGTCGGTCTGGTACCAGCCCGAGCGCAAGGGCAGCGACCGCTATGTATTGCCGTTCCGGCTCAACAGCCAGACCAGCAGCGCGCAGTGGATGAAGGATCTCAACCACGACTGGAAGGGCTCGCACGAGACCTGGAAGCACCACGATGCCTGGATCGCGCAGAAGAGCGCGATGAGCATGGGCCACTTCCAGCGCGAGGACCTGCCGTTCTACTACGCGCTGGCCGACGCCTTCACCCTTTGCGACGGCTACCACGCCTCGCTGTTCGGACCGACCAATCCCAATCGCATGTACATGTTCACCGGCACCAGCGGCCTGAGCGTCGGCAACGACGGCGAGCAGGCGGTGAACAACCGCGACGACGGCAACTGGACCGGGGACATGGCGCGCGACAATCCGCGCTTTCCCGGCTACACCTGGAGCACCTACTCCGAGCGCCTGCAGCAGGCCGGCATCAGTTGGCAGGTCTATCAGGAGTTCGACAACTACGGCGACAACAGCCATCCGTACTTCGCCAACTTTCGCAAGCTGGACCGCGCGTCGCCGTTGTACCGCCGCGGCCGCGCCATCGTGCCTGGCTCCACCGCCGACAACGCCAAGGCCTCGCGCGGCGAACACCTGGTGGCCGCGTTCGAGCGCGACGTGCGCGCCGGCACGCTGCCGCAGGTGTCGTGGATCGTCGCGCCGTACCTGCTCAGCGAGCATCCCGAGGCCACCCCGGCCTATGGCGAATCCTTGAGCGCGCGGCTGCTGGAGGTGCTGGCCGCTTCGCCGGAGGTCTGGTCGAAGACGGTGTTCCTGATCAACTACGACGAGAACGACGGCTTCTTCGACCACGTGCCGCCGGCGTTGCCGGCGATCCGGCCGGAGCTGGGCGCCAGCAACGTGGACCTGCATGGCGAGGACTATCACGGCGTGCCGGTCGGGCTGGGGCCGCGGGTGCCGATGCTGGTGGTGTCGCCGTGGAGCCGCGGCGGCTGGGTGAACTCGCAGGTGTTCGACCACACCTCGGTGCTGCGCTTCCTGGAGCAGCGTTTCGGCGTGATGGAGCCGAACATCAATCCCTGGCGCCGCGCGGTTGCCGGCGATCTGACCTCCACGCTGGACTTCGTCGGCCACGATTCGGCGCCGGTTGCCTTGCCGGATACCCGCGACTACATCGCCCGCATCGATGCCACCGCGACGCTGCCGCCGCCACAGCGCCCTGCCCAGCAGGCGCTGCCGGTGCAGGAGCCCGGGCAGCGCCCGGCACGCGCGTTGCCGTACGATTTCGATGTGCGGCTAGAGGTGCAGGCGGACGCGCGCGTGTTGCGCATGCGCAACCGCGGCACGGCCGGCGTTGCGCTCAATACCTATGCCGACGAGGGTGTGGCCGGGCCCTGGTTCTACACACTGGCCGCCGGCAGCGAGCTGCAGGATGCGCGCCCCTGGCGCGGCGCTGCCGCCGATGCCGGCTACGCGTTGCGCGTGCACGGGCCCAATGGGTTCCTGCGCGAGTTCCATGGCGACGGGATCGGCGATGCCGGTCTGCAGGCCGAGGCCGACTACGATGCCGTCGCGCAATGCTTGCTGCTGACGCTGGTCAATGCCGGTGAGCAGCCCTGCGCGTTGCGCGTGCGCGACGGGTATCGCGGCGATGGTGGCGAGCAGGCGATCACGCTCGCTGCCGGTGATCGCACCGTCCTGCGTCTGCCGCTGCAGGCACAGCACCACTGGTATGACCTGACCATCGACAGCGCGACTTTGCCGCAGTGGCGGCGGCGCCTGGCCGGGCACATCGAGACCGGCCGGCCGAGCATGAGCGATCCGGCGATCGGCCGCGCGGTCGACGCGTAGTGGCTGCACTGGCGCTCTGATGCGTGGCCAGTTTCTGGCTGAGCACGGATGTTGCCGGAGCAGGACCTATAGGTAATGTGGCCGCTGTAGAAGTCACTGTGATCCGGGTTCACTAAGCGAGGCCATTGGCGCTTTGACCCTGTTGCAGTCGGGACTGAAGTCCCTCCCACAAGGATGGGGACGGCCTTCGACGTCGCTGACAGCGGGTGCGCATGACGCCCGGCGATGCGCCGGCGCTGGCGGCAGATTCAGTCGCGATCCTTTCGAGCGCATGCGATTCTGAAACGACGGCCAATGCTGCATGGCGATCCCCGTGCCCTGCAAGTTCGCCTCGCTCCCAAAACGCAAACGCCGCCGCTGCAAGAGCAGCGGCGGCGCGTGATGCCTTCCCTGACAGTGTCGCGTCGGCTCAGAACTTGCCGCTGAAGGTGACGAAGAACTGGCGCGGCGCACCGGCCATCAGCGTCTGGTTGTAGCCGTTGGGGTCGGAGACGACGTAGCCGTTGGTGCCGACGGTGGCGAAGTAGCGCTTGTCGAACAGGTTGGTGACGTTCGCGCTCAGGCCCAGGTTCTGGAACATGCCGACCTGGCCGAAGTCGTAGCCGGCGCTGAGGTCGAAGCGCCAGTAGCTGGGCACCGACGAGTCGTTGAGGTAGCTGATGTAGCGGCGGCCGGTGTACTTGCCGTCCAGCGAGGCGTGCCAGCCGGCGTTTTCGTAGGCCAGGCTGCTGGAGAACATCCACTCGGGGATGCCGACCACGCGCTTGCCGGAGGTCGCCACCACGCCGCCGTTGAGGTAGTCGTCCTGGTAGGTCGAGTCGTCATAGGACAGCGAGTTCAGCCAGCGCAGCTGTTCGATCGGACGCCAGATCACCGCCAGGTCGGCACCCTGGCTACGCACCGAACCGACGTTGTTGAGCGTGGCCGAGCAGGTCTGGATCGCGCTGCACGGCGAGGTCACCAGCAGGCGGTCGTCGAAGGTGGTGTGGTACAGGGCCAGCGACGCTTCCACGCCGGCGCCGCGCACGCGGTAACCCAGTTCGTAGGTCTGCGCGGTCTCCGGCTCCAGCGAGCCCTTGATCGCATTGAACGCGGCCTGCGATTCCTGGAACGGGGTGAAGCCGAAGCCGGCCATGTTCTTGTTGTAGGAGGCGTAGACCTCCTGGTGATCGTCGATCTTGTAGTTGATGCCGACCTGCGGCAGCAGGTCCGAGTCGGCCTTGATCTCGCCGGCGGCATTGGACGCGGACGGCACCTGCGACTGCGCGGTGGTGTCGACGATCAGCTTCTTGGCGCCGAAGTTCAGGGTCAGGCGCTCGTCCATCAGGCGCAGCGTGTCCTGCGCGTAGACCATGGTCGTGTCGGTATCGTAGTGCTGGGCGAAGCCGCGCGCGAACAGGGTGCCGTTCTTGTTGAAGTAGTACAGGTCGGTGAACGGGCCGTCGAGCAGGAAGTAGTTGCGCTCCTGCACGGTCTTGGCGTTCTGGTACCAGCCGCCGATCTCGATCTCGTTGCCTGCCACGGTGAAGTTCAGCGAGCCGGTGACGCCATGGCGGTTGAGGCGGTAGTCGGTGGTGCGCATCGACAGCGGCACGCTGGGCGAGGACGCGACGTACGGCGTGGTCCACTGGCCTTCGCCGTTGTTGTCGTGGTAGTAGCCGGTCAGGTTCAGCGTGGCGCTGCCGCCGAGGTTGAACGTGCCGCTGAGCGCGGCCAGGTTGTCGCGGCGCAGGCCGGCGCCGGAGTAGTAGGACGCGTCGGCCTTGTCGTAGTCGGCCGGCAGGCCGTTGAGGCTGGCCGGGTAGCTGCCCTTGCCGTTGAGCGCGTTGGCGATCTGCACCGCGCTGTTCCAGTCCGGCATCAGGTAGTCCCAGTCCCAGCCGAGGACCCGCTGCGAGGTCAGCGACAGGTCCATGATGTCGTATTCCTTGCGGTGCGAGCTGTCCAGGTACAGGCTGACCCGGTTGCCGTCGCCCCACTGGTACAGCGCCTTGGCGTTGGCCTGGTTGTACTCGTTGTTGCCGTAGCCCTTCCACTTGTCCATTTCGCCGTGCACCAGCGAGGTGTACAGCGAGAAGCCGTGGATGTCGCCGGTGTCGCCGCGCAGGTAGGTGCGGCGGGTGCTGTCGGAGCCGAGGGTCTGGCTGAAGCGGAAGCCGGCGTCGGCATCCGGATCGGCGGAGTAGTAGCGCACGGTGCCGCCGAGGTTGCTGCTCGACGGCGTGCCCAGGCCGCCGGCGCCCTGCGCCAGCTCCACCGATGCCACGTTCTCGGAAATGATCGCGCGGGTCACCTGCAGGCCATCGGTGACGCCGTAGCTCATGTTGCCCAGCGGCACGCCGTCCAGGGTGAAGCCGAGGCGGCTCTGGTCGAACCCGTGCAGGCTGATCGCGGTGGACCATTCGTAGGCGCCGAACGGGTCGGCCGACTGGAACTGCACGCCGGGCAGCTTGTCCAGCACCTTCAGAGCGCTGGTGCCGGGGGCGGCGATTCCGATGTCCTCACGGGTGATGCGCTGCACCTGGCGGGTGGTGCCGCTGGACACGACGGTGATCGCGTCGAGCATGGTGGCATCGTTGCCGCTCGCGCTGGCCGCCGCATCGGCGATTGCGGTGGCGGCGGCCGGCGCGGTCTCGGCCAGCGCGGCGAAGGCCGGCAGGGCGGACGCGACGGCGAGCACCAGCGCGTGCGGGCGCAAGGATCTGGAAGTGGGGGTCATCGAAAGTCACCAATCAAGAGGGGGAGACGTTCCGGTCCTGCCGCGCGGGGCGCGGGCAGCCGGCACCGGGCCGGTACGCGGCCCGCCCGCCACGATGCAACGGTTTTGTGAACGTTTCGGGGCGGTCCGATGTCGGCTGTGGGACAGCACGCGGAACGTGGGTGATGGCGGTCACCGCCGATCCCGGCCTTGCCGCGCGGGCGGCGGCGACGCGCGGCATCGCGGCGCCGGTCGCGCGACGTATGATGCCGGGCCAGCCACCGCCGCCGCCTTCGATGAAGCTTGCCATCCTGTCCCGCAATACCAAGCTGTACTCGACCCGGCGCCTGGTCGAGGCCGGCCGCGAACGCGGGCACACGGTGCGCGTGCTGGACCCGCTGCGCTGCTACATGCGCATCGCCGCCGGCGCTTTCACCATGCATTACAAGGGCAAGCCGATCACCGGCTACGACGCAGTGATCCCGCGCATCGGCAATTCGGTGACCCGCTACGGCACCGCGGTGCTGCGGCAACTGGAGATGATGGGCGTCTGCACGCCCAACCCGTCCGACGCGATCCTGCGCGCCCGCGACAAGCTGCGCGCGCATCAACTGCTGGCGGCCAAGGGCATCGACATGCCGATGACCGTGTTCGGCGACAACCCGGACGACACCGGCGATCTGCTGTCCATGCTCGGCCCGCCGCCGCACGTGGTGAAGTTGAACGAGGGCACCCAGGGCACCGGGGTGATCCTGACCGAGAAGGCCAGCGCCTCGCGCGGCGTGGTCGAGGCGCTGCGCGGGCTGTATGCCAATTTCCTGGTGCAGGAGTTCATCGGCGAGGCCGAGGGCGCCGACCTGCGCTGCTTCGTGGTCGGCAACCAGGTGGTGGCGGCGATGCGCCGCACCGCGCCGGAGGGCGACTTCCGCTCCAACCTTCATCTGGGCGGCACCGCCGAGAAGACCGCGGCCAGCCGTGGCGAGCAGGAGGTCGCGGTACGCTCGGCCAAGGCGCTGGGCCTGGGTGTGGCCGGCGTCGATCTGATTCGCTCCAAGCGCGGGCCGCTGGTGCTGGAGGTCAACTCCACCCCGGGCCTGGAAGGCATCGAGACGGTCTGTGGGCTGGATATCGCCGGCAAGGTCATCGAGCACCTCGAAGCTTGCCTGAAACGAAAGAAATCAGGGGCTTAGTCGCATTACTGGCCGTTCGTTCTGGCTTAACACCGGTTTAATTCCGCCCTGCGTAAGCTTCCCCGGACCGCAGCTCTGCCCTCCTCAGCAGGAACGGTAATCGGGATAGAAAAACTTTCGGCCCAGGCAGCCCCGCTGCCTGGGTCTTTTTCTTGGGCAATCGCCCACCAGGCTTCTCTCGCGGCCCGCTTGCCGCGGTGTTTCAGCGGGGGCTACATTGCGGGGTGGGTCCAATCTGCGAGGGGAAGGGGATGAAACGATCGATGGCCTTGGTGCTGGGCATGCTCCTGGCGTGCACGGCGATGGCGGCGCCCAAAGGTGAGGCGCCCATGAACGTGAAGAAAGCGTTCGCGCAGCAACTCAGTACAATCCGGCAGCAATTGAACGACGGCAAGACCTATTCCGAAATCAATGCTGACGATCGCAGCAAGGTCGAAGCCGCATTGGCGCGAATGGCTGCGATACTCGACGCCCACCAGGACGTGGGCACCTTGAAAGAGGAGCAGAAGGTCGCGTTGTTCAACGATCAGGAAACGGTGAATACGCTGCTGACCAAGGCGGCGGCGGACAGCCGGATGGTATGCAGGCGCGAGGCCGTCACCGGTTCGCTGCGCACCACCACGCAATGCAAGACCGTGGCGGAACGCCGCCGCGACAACGAGGATGCGCAGGAACTGATGCGGCGCAATCCAACTGGCAAGTACGACTGACGGGGTAAATGTTGGTGCGAATTCTAGTGATCGAAGACAACAGCGACATCGCTGCCAATCTCGGCGACTACCTCGAGGATCGCGGTCATACCGTCGATTTCGCCGCCGATGGCGTCACCGGTCTGCACCTGGCGGTGGTGCACGAGTTCGATGCGATCGTGCTCGATCTCAATCTGCCCGGCATGGACGGCATCGAGGTCTGCCGCAAGCTGCGCAACGAAGCGCGCAAGCAGACGCCGGTACTGATGCTTACGGCGCGCGATTCGTTGGACAACAAGCTCGCCGGCTTCGATTCCGGCGCCGACGACTACCTGATCAAGCCGTTCGCGCTGCAGGAAGTGGAAGTGCGGCTCAACGCGCTGTCGCGCCGTGGCAAGGGCGTGCACACCCGGGTGCTGGAGACCGGCGATCTGGAATACAACCTGGATACGCTGGAAGTGCGTCGCCAGGGCAAGCTGCTGCAGCTCAATCCCACCGCGCTGAAG
Source organism: Xanthomonas sp. SHU 199 (assembly GCF_000364665.1). Classification (NCBI taxonomy): domain Bacteria; kingdom Pseudomonadati; phylum Pseudomonadota; class Gammaproteobacteria; order Lysobacterales; family Lysobacteraceae; genus Xanthomonas; species Xanthomonas sp. SHU 199. Next base: position 20,271 of record NZ_AQOI01000665.1, on the reverse strand, counting down.
ATCCTGCAGGCGCTGATGGAAGCCGCGCCGGCGGTGGTGACCCGGCAGGAACTGGAAACCCGCGTCTGGGGCGAGGAACTGCCCGATTCCGATTCCCTGCGCGTGCATATCCATGGTCTGCGCGCGGTGGTGGACAAGCCGTTCGACGTGCCGATGATCCAGACCCGCCACGGCATCGGCTACCGCATCGCCGCACCCGATGCCTGAAGCGCCTGCGTTGCCGCGTGTGGTGCGGCGGCGCGGACGCTACCGCCGCCGCCTCCGCAGCCGCATCATCCTCTCGTTCGTGCTGTTGGGCTTCGGCCTGACGGCGCTGTTCGCGTTCGCCACCAACTGGGCGCGGGCACGCGTGGAGAACCAGCTGGTCGAGGTGGTGCTGAACCGCAACATCGACGAATACTCGCACCGGTTCTTCTCCGATCCGTCGAAGAACCCGGATCTGCCGGTGCAGCAGATGGTCGGCCGGGTGGTCAAGAGCGACCGCTTCGAGGCGCTGCGGCGCGAGCAGCCGGAGTGGTACAACTTCTCCGACGGCATCCACAACGTGTCCGGTCGCGACGAAACCGGCAAGCCGTTCTCCTACAAGGTGGCGGTGCGCAAGACCCCGAACTTCTGGTTCTTCCTCGCCTATGACATGACCCAGACCATGCAGGGCGAGGTGCAGCTCAAGCGCACCCTGATCCTGTCGGTGCTGGTGTTCAGCGCATTGTCGCTGGTGATCGGCTGGTGGTCGGCGTCGCGGGTGATGCGGCCGGTGTCGGACCTGGCCGCACGCCTGCGCGCCTATCGCGGCAGCAGCGATCCCAAGCCGCTGGCGCCGCACTTTCCCGACGACGAGGTCGGCCAGCTGGCCGAGGCGCTGGACGACTATTCGGCGCGCCTGACCGAAGTGGTGCAGCGCGACCGCGAGTTCAATGCCGACGTCAGCCATGAACTGCGCACGCCGCTGGCGGTGATCCGCGGCGCCACCGAGCTGCTGCTGACCCGGCCCAATCTCGACGAGAAAGTGCTGCAGCGCCTGCAGCGCATCCAGCGCGCCGAACAGCAGTGCAGCGACCTGATCGGATCGCTGCTGCTGCTGTCGCGCAACGAGCGCGGGCAGGGCCACAGCAACGTCGCCAAGGTGGCCGAGCAGTTGATCGAGTCGCATCGCGCGCAACTGGGCGGCAAGCCGCTGCAGTTGCTGCTGGAAGGCGAGCGCAACCTCACCATCGATGCACCGGAAGCGGCGCTGTCGGTGGCGCTGGGCAATCTGATCGGCAATGCCGTCAAGTACACCCAGGAAGGCCAGGTGGTGGTGCGCGTGCTGAGCGACGCGGTGCAGGTGATCGATTCCGGCCCGGGTCTGAGCGAGGAGGACGCGGCCAAGCTGTTCCAGCGCGGCTACCGCGGCACCCACGCGGGCCATTCGCAGGGCGGCGGCATCGGCCTATCGATCGTCAGTCGCCTCTGCGATCTCTATGGTTGGCAGGTCAACGTGCGTCCGGGCGCCACCAAGGGCGTGGTGGCGACACTGTGGTTCAAGCCGGCCTGAGGCTGACGAGGACGCTTCCTCCATCGCTTAGGAGCGGCTTCAGCCGCGACCGGGCATTCCCCCGGTGAAGATGATCGCGGCTGATCCCAGCGGGAACAAGGGCGCCTACCTACAAGGACGCTGACGCCTTGGTCGCAGCCAGCGCACGGTACTGCTCGTCCAGCTTTTCCACCGCTTCCTGCAATGCCGTCGCGGCGCCGTCGTTGACCACCACATTGTCGGCGATGGCCAGGCGCGCGACGCGGGTGGCCTGGGCCGCCAGCATGCGCTGCGCCAGGTCGGCGGTGATGCCGTCGCGTTGCATCAGGCGGGCGTGTTGCAGCGCCTCGGGGGCGTCGATCACCAGGATCCGGTCGAGCCAGGGATAGCGGGTGCGCGCACCGACCTCGGTCAACAACGGGATGGCGGCGATCGCGTATGGTCCGGCAGCCGCGCGGCACTGTTCCTGCAGCAACCGGCGAATGGCCGGATGGGTGATCGCTTCCAGGTCGCGGCGTGCCGTTGCGTCCTCGAAGATCCGCTGGCGCAAGGCGGCGCGGTCGAGTTGCCCATCGTCCTGCAGGATCTGCGGCCCGAACCGCGCCACGATCTGTGCCAGGGCGGGGTGGCCGGGCGCGACCACCGCACGCGCGGCGAGGTCGGCATCGGCGACGACGATGCCCTTGGCCTCGAAGCGGCGGCTCAGTTCGCTCTTGCCGGAGGCCACGCCTCCGGTCAGGCCGACGACGAAATCAGTCAAGCCTTGGGCTCCGTCAGCGCAGTCCCGACCAGCGCATGTAGGTCTCCACGATCTCCGTGCCCCAGAAGAAGGTGATCCAGCCGGCGATCGCCAGATAGGGGCCGAACGGGATCGGCGTGGCGCGGTCGCGGCCCTTGGCCGCCAGCCACAGCGAACCCAGGATCGCACCGACCAGGGAGGAGATCAGGATGGTCGGCAGGATGCCCTTCAGGCCGCACCAGGCGCCGATCGCGGCCAGCAGCTTGAAATCGCCATGGCCCATGCCTTCCTTGCCGGTGATCTGCTTGAACAGCCACCACACCGACCACAGCGAGAAGTAGCCGACCGCGGCGCCGAGCAGAGCGGGTTTGGCCGGCATGTACAGGTTGTCCATGCTGCCGATCAGGCCGAGCCACATCAGCGGCAGGGTCAACTGGTCCGGCAGCAGGCGCGTGCGCAGGTCGATGCCGGACAATGCCACCAGGAAACAACTGAACACGATCGCGCCGAAGCCCTGCCAGCCGAAACCGAAGCGCCACACGCTGGCGACCACCAGCAGGCTGGTGAGCAGCTCCACCAGCGGGTACTGCGGCGAGATCGGCGCATGGCAGTAGCGGCACTTGCCGCGCAGCGCCAGCCAGCTGAACAGCGGGATGTTCTCGAACCAGGCCAGCTTGTGCTTGCAGTGCGGGCAGTGCGACGGCTCCACCACGATGCCGGGCGGCGGCGGATCGTAGATGTCCGGCAGCTCCAGGATCTCGCGCGAATCGCGCTTCCACTGCCATTCCATGCGCCTGGGCATGCGCAGGATGACCACGTTGAGGAAGCTGCCCACCAGCAGGCCGAGCCCGGCCGCGGCCGGGAAGCCGAGGCCGGGGTGTTGATCGAGAAATGCCATTAATGCTTATCCAACGACGGAGGCCAGCTTGAAGATCGGCAGGTACATGCCGATGACCATGCCGCCGACGATGGTGCCGATGAACACCATGATCAACGGCTCGATCAGGCTGCTCAAGGCATCGACCGCATTGTTCACTTCCTGCTCGAAGTACTCGGCGACCTTGAACAGCATGGCATCCAGCGCGCCGGCCTCTTCGCCGATCGCGGTCATCTGGATGACCATGTGCGGAAACAGATTGGTCTGCTTCATCGCCACATTGACCGGGTAGCCGACCGCCACGTCGTCACGCATGCGCAGTACAGCCGTCTCGTAGACGCTATTTCCGGTGGCGCCTGCGACGATATCCAGCGCTTCCACCAGCGGTACACCGGCGCGGAAGGTCACCGCCAAGGTGCGCGAGAAGCGCGCGACCGAGCTGTTGTGCATGATCTCGCCGATGATCGGCACCTTGAGCACCAGTCGGTCCATTCCGTGCTGCATCGCAGGCGAGCGTTTGTAGGCGAAGATGAAGCCGCCGACGGTGCCGATCAGTAAGAGCAACAGCATCCACCAGTACGACACCATGAAGCGCGATGCCGCGACGATCATCTGGGTGAAAGCCGGCAGTTCCGCACCGAAGCCTTTGAATACATCTTCGAACTGCGGTACGACCCAGACCAGCAGGATCGAGGTAACGATCAGGGCAACCGCCATCACCATCGCCGGGTAGAACAAGGCCTTCTTGATCTTGCCCTTCAGGGCCTCGATGTTCTCCTTGTAGGTGGCTACCGTCTCCAGCACCGTCTCGAGTACGCCGGCACCTTCGCCGGCCTTGACCAGGTTGCGGTACAGCTCATCGAATTGAACTGGATGCTTGCTGACCGCTTCATAGAGTGAGGAGCCGCCCTCGATATCGGTGCGGATCTGATCGACCATCTTCTTCATCCGCGGGTTCTTGTGCCCGCTGGCGATGATTTCCAGTGCGCCCACGATCGGGACGCCCGACTTCATCATCGTTGCCATCTGACGGCTGAAGAAGGCGATGTCCTTCGGGGTGATCTTTTTACCCGCTGCGCCAAACAGAGGCTTGGGTTTGGGTTTGACCACAGATGGCGTGATGCCCTGGCGGCGCAGTTCTGCGCGCAACAAGTTGGCATTCTTGGCGATCTGCTCGCCCTTCATCTTGATGCCGCGCTTGTCGGTACCCTCCCAGACGAAGGGCACCTGTTGACTGGTATTGCGCGCGACTGGCTCTTTCTTGACTGCGCTGCGAGTTGCGGACATCAGGTCGTCTCCCCCGTCCGGCCATCCCCGGGCGGACATGCCAAGCATGGTATCGGTTTCCTGGGCGTCTGACACCCGTAGGTGCCGCGTCGACACGGCCCCCTGTCCACTGATGTGACCCTAAGCGTCACTTTTTGCCGAAATTTGGCAGATGGCTCATTCTGTCGCAGATTGTCGATTTATCTGCCTCTCGCCCTACGCGCTAGGGCATGATGCGCCACGAGGCATGGGGCCGGATGGCGTGAGAAGTTGGCACGCCGTCTGCTTCCATCACCTCGCACGTGGCGCTTCGCCGCGGCGCTCGGGGAGTCGGATCCGCGGGCGAGTGCCTACCACCCACCTCATTCCATCTCTAGGGGTTCACAATGAAGAAGCAGCAGGGCTTTACCCTGATCGAACTGATGATCGTGGTCGCGATCATCGCCATCCTGGCCGCCATCGCGCTGCCGATGTATCAGGACTACGTCGCCAAGTCGCAGGCCACCGCTGGTCTCGCGGAAATCACCCCGGGCAAGACCCAGTTCGAGGTGAAGAAGAACGAGGGTAGCACCCTCAGCACGCCGGCCCAGATCGGTTTGGCCTCGAGCACGACCCGTTGCAGCATCGCCGTGACCGACACCACGATTGCCTGCACCCTGAAGGGCAATGCGGCCAAGATCGCTGGCAAGAACGTTACGCTGACCCGTACGGCCAGCACCGGTACCTGGGCTTGCAGCTCGTCGGTCGACGCCAAGTACAAGCCGACCGGCTGCAGCTGATTCGCGTCTGATGTACAAAAAAAGCCCCGGACATCGGGGCTTTTTTTTTCTCTGCGATTCTAGGATGACTGGTGACGGCTACCTATGAGTGCGCATTGGGGGGGGTATGAAGCAACGTGCGGTGCATGGTTTTACGTTGATCGAGTTGATGATCGTTGTGGCCATCATCGCGGTCCTGTCCGCCATCGCCTTGCCTATTTACATGGACTATCTGGCAAAAGCGCAGGCGGTTGCTGCTTTGCGCGAAATTACAATCGGGAAGGCTGCGTACGAATCGCTGGTCGCGAGGGGCGCTGGAGTAGATGAATATAGCGCCCAGGGGGTGAGCCTTCAGGTGAGCAGTGTCCGTTGCAATGCGATCATGGTCGCCGCGCCAGCGGAGGGCGTGACGCATGCTATCGTGTGCAGGATGAATGGCGGAGCTGATATTCAGGATAAGGAGATGCGCTGGGACCGTGCGGCAGAAGGTGGATGGGTATGCAGTAGTTCGGCCCGGCAGAAATATATTCCGATGGAATGCAGGGCTGATTGAGTGGGTTCTCTATTTTGATTCGGGCTACATGATGAAGCGCCTGCATTTTTTCTGCTTGCTGAGCTTGGTCGCCGTCTTGGGGTGCGGTGTGTTCGTGCCAGGGCTGTCGGGGGGGTTCTTGTTCGACGATTACCAGGCGGTCGTCGAAAACGGCTCCATCATGCTCAAGGCCATCACGCTCCATGGGTTGTGGGAGGCTGCGCACGCCTATGGAGGTCCAATTGGACGACCTATCGCGACCTTGAGTCTGGCGCTCGGCTATTGGATGCACGGTATGGATCCCGGCGCCTACAAGGAAGGAAATCTTTTGCTGCACGCTTTCAACATCGTGCTGGTGGGGATACTTCTGCGGCGTCTCTTCGCGCTTGCGTGGCCGGCCGAGTCCGATCGAAATCAAGCGATAGCCAGTATTCTGGTGTCATTGGCTTGGGGCGTGCACCCTTTGCAAGTCTCCTCCGTTCTTTATGTGGTCCAAAGAATGGAGTTGCTGGGGAACTTCTTTCTTCTTTTGTCGCTGATTGCATATGTTTCGGCGCGCACCCGGCAGATGGCTGGAGTCCGCGGCGGCGCTATGCTCGCGCTGTCTTTCGTATTCCTTGTGCTGGGAGTTTTATCCAAGGAAAACGCTGCTCAGATGCCGGTCTATGCCTTTGTCATCGAGTTGGCGTTGATGCGGTTTAGTGCGCAAAATCGCCGTCTGCAGAAGGTCATAAAGGTGGCCTACGGTTCGATCTTTGCTGTGGGGGCTGTGGTTTTCTTTGGCTTCTTGCTGCCACATATTTCCGGGCAGTTCGCGATGCGCGATTTCACTATGTGGGAACGGGTGATGACGCAGTTTCGTGTTCTTCCCGAATACATGTACTGGATGGTCTGGCCTTCTCCGGGAAACTTGACGTTCTATCACGACGATGTCGCGCCTTCGCACGGCATGTTTCAGCCTATTACGACGTTTCTAGGGTTGGTGTTCTTGGGGGGATTTGTCTCGATCGGCATCCTGGCACGTCGAAAGGCGCCTTTGGTGAGCCTGGGCGTAGGATTTTTTTTCGCGTCACATCTCATCACCAGTGCGCCCTTGGCCCTGGAGCTCGTATTCGAGCATCGAAACTATCTTGCGTTGCTTGGCCCATTGTTGATAGCGGCGGAGTTGGTGCGGTGGCTGGTCAGCATCCGTATGCATGCGGTTGCATTCGTTCTGGTTGGCGCCTGTATCGCGGGGCTTGCTTTTGCGACCTTCTTGCGGAGTTCGGTGTGGGGAAACCCCGCGCTTTTTGCGAACTCTGCAGTGATCGACAATAAGAACTCCTCGCGAGCGTCCTATGAGTTGGCCAGTATCTATATGGAGCGCTCTGGCGGTGAGGTCGATTCCATCAACTACACGTTGGCCATGGCAGAACTGGCGAGGGCATCGATCCTGCCTCGTTCTTCGCCATTGCCCGAGCAGGCCATGATATTGATCAACGCGAAAGCCGGCAGGCCAGTCAATCCAGAATGGCAAGCCAGGATTGTCCGGAAGTTCGAGGCCAGGCCGCTAGGTCCGCAGGAATTCAGTGCGTTCTATGCGTTGCATAGTGAGCGCATGGATGGTACGCCGGTATCGGATCAGCTTTTGAAAACGATAAGCGAGATCTATGTGCGCCGGCAACCAGAACTGCTGGACGCGCATTTGCTGTATGCCGATTATGCCGGCCGGATACTGCGCGATCCCGACCTAGCGGCAAGGGAGTACTGCGCCGCGATCCAGATAAAGCATGATTCCGCTTATGATGAGCGTCTCGTCGCGTCGTTGGTTGAACAAGGGCGGATTGAAGAGGCGAGGCTCGTCGCCCCGTGTATTGCTAGGAAAAATGACGCCCTGGTCAGGCGCTAGGGAGCCGAGGAGATGGGCTAATCCCGAGCATGCGTTTGATGGCGCCGCTAGAGGGCTAGCTTGTCGCTACAGGTTGGTGTGCGTTCAATATCTCATTAGATGCAGCCAGCGCCTGACAATTTGCGATGGTCCGAGATGTTTTTGGTAGTAGATTGGCCCCGCGTCCGCCAGCGAGGAACGCAGCTCCCCATCGGCGATCAGCGTTTTCAGGCCTGTGGCAATCTCTTCCGGTATGGCAGACGTGAAAAAAGCCGGGATCGGGGGAGCAGAATCGGGTAGGCCATGATCCCGTTGCGTAATGATAGGCTTGCCGGCGGCCAGCGCGATGTAGATTTTGAAGGGGAGCACGCGCCCGGATTTCCCTGGGCCGCCAAAGACGCCGAGACATATGTCGGAATCCTCGATTTGACGCGCCAGTTCTTCGGTTGGCAGCCATCGGCGTATCCAAGTGACGTTTGGGTGTTGGGCCAGATAGGGTTCCGCCTCCGGCGCGGCCTGTCCATCCCCGATCAATACGAATTCCAAGTCGCTCCGGTCGTGCAGGAGTGCGATTGCCTGTGCGATCTTGGTCGTGCCCTGCAACGGGACGAACGTCCCGAAGAAGAGGATCCTGGTAGCGCGGGGCGCTTGCATCCCGGTGACCGAAGGGCGAGGCGGGATTCTCTCTTCCATGGCAAGCGGAATCGCATGGATGTGGTGCCGTGCCACGCCGAACGTCGCTGCTATATGATCGGCGTTCTTGTTGGTATCAACGATCAGTCCGTTGGCGCATCTCAAGGCGCGTGATTCGAATCGCAGCACCAGGTGCGATAGCCATCCTTCCGCTTTGCCACCTAGTCCGCGATCCTGGTAGAGCGTGTCCCACATGGTGATGTAGGCGTCGCATAGGCATGGCGCCCGTAGGCGCTGCGGGATCCAAGAGAGTATCCATAGCAGCAAGGCTCCAGGATAGGGAATGTAGATCAGGTCATTGCGCCGCGTAACCAGCAGGATCTTGATGGCCGACGCCATGTTCTGAAGCGCGAGCTTGCCAAGGGCGATCGCCGCCTTTGGGAGTGGAAGTCGTGTCAGTTTCCACAAATGGAAGTCTTCCGGGAGCCAGTTGCACAAGTCGACGATGTCTATGCCGGCTCCTCGAAGAATACGCAGCGTGTTCCATGCGTTGGGATACCCGCTGCCCCGGAGCGCAACACCGCCGACGACAAGTCTCCGATGCATGTTGTTGGTGTCGACTGATGTGGCGCCTTCGCTTTGGGGGCCTGGAGATGTCACTGGATGCGGTTCTCGGCGCCTAAAGGGCGATTCGTCGCTAGGGAAAGCAGGAAGACAAGAATATCTCCCAGGATGCTGGCGGCTCTAGTCAGGAGTACAAGCAGCACGATCTTTTCCTGATTGTGTTGGTTCTCCAGGATCAGCAGCATGATGCCTTCGCGTGCGCCTAACCCTGCGGGTGCACCAGGTGCAAGGAATCCAAGTGTCCAGGAAAGCGCGAAGGCCGCGGTTGCCATGGCAAGGTCAACATCTGCTCCTAGACTCTGGGACAGCAGCCATATTCCTGCTCCGACGGCGAGAAAGTTGGCGGCGTAGGCTGATAGGGCTGTCAGCGCGGTCGTCGGTCCTGGTAAGCCTCCGGCCCTCCCAAGCATTCTGAGTATCCATCGATTGCTTTGCTCAAGCGATCTCGCCCGCAGATCCAGGCAGAGCAGGGCTGTACCTACAAAGGCTGCGCACGTAAGAGCGTAGAGCGTTCGGGTGTGGCCGTGCGAGGCAAGTGCCTGCACGCCGCTTGGCGATAGCGCTAATGCGGCAGTACCCACGCATAGGCTCGCGGCTACCGTGAGGAGCGCTTCTTGGCCGGCGCTTGCAACATAGTTCTTGGTGGTGACGCCTTCCCTCATGGCCAGTGCGGCGCGCGATATATGTTGGAAGATATTGCCGGGTACATATTTGGCCAGCTGGGTCAAGCCGATGATTCTGATGAGCAGGACTGTTGGATATGTTTGGTTTTGTCTTGCCAGCAATTGCTTCCACGCAAAGCCCGTCAGTGGATAGATCAGGCAATAGCAGGTGGTGGCGGCAAGGATGCCAATGACAATCTCCCGGTTTGCCAGTGCGTCGCCGATTTGCTTAATGCCAAGAGCGGTGGCAGCAAACCACAACACATAGAGGCCCAACGCTGCCGTTAGTAGTCTGGATGCCCAGCGCCAGAAGGATTTCATCGCTTCCTAGCAGCGATCAGGTAGCCGCTGCCCCAGTCCGTGTTGCGCGCAAGCGACTGTATCACCATCGCTGCGTGCAAACCGATGCGTCCCGGTAATGATGTGATCAGCGTGGCCAAGCGGGAATAATCGCGTCGGTCGATGCCGCTGGCGTGTGTCGCTGCTAGTTTTGACAGCTCGCCACGCTCCTCGATCATTCTCCGATAGCTGAATTCCCCCACCCATTCGGTCAGGTTTGCGGCAGGGAAGCCGTAGCATTCGAAATGTACACAGTCCAGTTGCTGCGATTCGAGTAGGCGCTTAAGGCCAGCGCGATCGTACCGGCGCCAATGGCCGGCCCATTCATCGCCGGCGCCCCAGCGTTGGGGATGCGCTGGTACAGATAGGACCATAGTGCCACCCGGGGCTAGCCATTGATTCCATTCCTCCAGGGCGGCACTATCGTGCTCGATGTGCTCAAGTACGTCGAAAGCGCAGACGACCGTGAATCTTTCGGACCAGCTCTCGTCGGCCTTTTCTTCTATCGTATGTCGTTCTTGATCGAGTGTCGCAATCGTTCTTGCTATCGCAAGAGCTGATTCTGAACTCTCCAGTCCAGTCGTCTGAAACCCGAGCCGGTCGAAGTCACATAGCAGGGCGCCAGCGCCGCACCCCACTTCCAACAGATTTCCTCGCGGCAAGCCCTTTACGATATCGAGAACTCTCGCTCTCCGAAGCAAATAGCGGATGGGTGGGGTCCATCCTGCTTCGGGGGCAAAAATGCCCAGCGATGTCGAATAAATCATGGCTTCTGCTTTGTAGAGAGCGTCAATGGTCGCGGCGGTAGGTCAAATTGGTGATTTGCTCTGAGATCAGTCCGATCAGAAAAACGATTACTGCTGCGCTGAATAATAGCGTGCTCATGTTGGTGAAGCGGTGCATCGTTGCGAACGTATAGCCGTAGTAAGCCAGTCCAGTGACGAAGAAGGCGACGGAGACCGGAACGAACAACTTCAGTGGTGAGTACAGCGTGGCGATCTTGAAGATAATGAGCAGGAACCGGATGCCGTCTTTCAATGGCCGGATATGGCTTCCCGTCCCGACGCGCTTTGCTACCGGAATAGGGACATATGCAACGGGATAGGCGCTTCGGAAGAAGGCCATGGTGCTTGTGGTGGGGTAGCTGAAGCCGTTGGGAAGTAGATGCAGGAACTCGCGAAATCGTTCTGCGCGGACGGCACGGAAGCCCGACGTGAGATCCTTGACCTGGAAACCTGTCATGCGGCTCGCCAGCCAGTTGTAGAAACGGTTGGCGAAGCCGCGATGAACGCTGGCCTGCCCGCTACGGTCACGTGCCCCAACGACCATGTCGTAACCCGCATCGAGCATCGCCAGGAGCTTGGGGATGTCTTGGGGGTCGTGTTGTCCATCCGCATCCATGAATACCAGGATGTCGCCGTTAGCCGCGCGCGCGCCTCGCTTGACCGCGGCGCCATTGCCCATGGAGTAAGGACTGCCAAGCACGCGTGCCCCATGCTCGCGCGCGACTTGGGCCGTCGCATCGGTAGAGCCGTCGTCGACGACGATGACCTCCGCTTCCGGCAGGCAGTCGCGCAGCTTTGGCAACGTGCGCGCCAGTCCCGCGACCTCGTTCTTGGCCGGGAGAATAATGCTGATTCTGTCCACTGATCGTTCCCCTTTCCCCGCTCGATATGTTAGCCCTAGTCGCCGCAGGATTCATGACGGTGAAGAGGTGGCATCAGATGCATCTTGCCGGATATGCAGTATCTTTGCCGCTGGCATGGAGAACTCGGACATGAACGTAGCTGTATCGGCCAACCTTGTCGGCATCACCGGGATCGCCCGCCGCCTCGTGCAGGACGGTGCGCTGGAGGAAGCTGCGGCGCGGACCGCCATGGCCCAGGCGGCCGAGGCCAAGGTGCCGCTGCCGCAGTGGTTCTCCGAGAAGAAGCTGGTCACCGCCGCGCAGCTGGCTGCCGCCAATGCGGTGGAGTTCGGCATGCCGTTGATGGATGTCTCTGTCTTCGATGCCAGCCAGAACGCGATGAAGCTGGTCAGCGAGGAGTTGCTGCAGAAGTACCAGGTGCTGCCGCTGTTCAAGCGCGGCGGCCGCCTGTTCGTCGGCATCAGCAACCCGACCCAGACCCGGGCGCTGGACGACATCAAGTTCCACACCAATCTGACGGTGGAGCCGATCCTGGTCGACGAGGACCAGATCCGCCGCACCCTGGAGCAGTGGCAGGCCAGCAACGATTCCCTCGGCAGCGCGCTGGGCGACGACGAGGGCATGGACAACCTCGATGTCGGCGGCGGCGACGAGGACATGGGCGGCGGTGGCGACACTGGCATCGACGCCAAGGGGGAGGACACCCCGGTCGTCAAGTTCGTGAACAAGGTGCTGGTGGATGCGATCCGCCGCGGCGCGTCCGACATCCACTTCGAGCCCTACGAGGACGACTACCGGGTTCGCCTGCGCATCGACGGCCTGCTCAAGAGCGTGGCCAAGGCGCCGGTCAAGCTCAATCAGCGCATCGCCGCGCGCCTGAAGGTGATGGCGCAGCTGGACATCGCCGAGAAGCGGGTCCCGCAGGACGGCCGTATCAAGCTCAATCTGTCCAAGAACAAGCAGATCGATTTCCGCGTCAGCACCCTGCCCACGCTGTTCGGCGAGAAGATCGTGCTGCGTATCCTCGATGGCAGCGCGGCCAAGCTGGGCATCGACAAGCTCGGCTACGAGCCGGAGCAGCAGAAGCTGTTCCTGGAGGCGATCCACAAGCCGTACGGCATGGTCCTGGTCACCGGCCCCACCGGCTCGGGCAAGACGGTGTCGCTGTACACCGCGCTGGGCATCCTCAACGACGACACCCGCAACATCTCCACCGCCGAGGATCCGGTCGAAATCCGCCTGCCCGGGGTCAACCAGGTGCAGCAGAACAACAAGCGCGGCATGACCTTCGCGGCGGCGCTGCGCTCGTTCCTGCGCCAGGATCCGGACATCATCATGGTCGGCGAAATCCGCGACCTGGAGACCGCCGAGATCGCGATCAAGGCCGCGCAGACCGGCCACATGGTGCTGTCCACCCTGCACACCAACGACGCGCCGCAGACCATCGCGCGCCTGATGAACATGGGCATCGCGCCCTACAACATCACCAGTTCGGTGACCCTGGTCATCGCCCAGCGCCTGGCGCGGCGCCTGTGCAACAACTGCAAGCGTCCGGTCCAATTGCCGGAGAAGGCCTTGCTGGCCGAAGGCTTCACCGAGGCGGAGATCGCCGCCGGCGTCCAACTGTACGAAGCGGTGGGCTGCGACGAGTGCACCGAGGGCTACAAGGGCCGCACCGGCATCTACCAGGTGATGCCGATGAACGACGAGATCGCGGCGATCGTGCTGCAGGGCGGCAACGCCATGGACATCGCCAGCGCCGCGCAGAAGATCGGCGTCAAGGACCTGCGCCAGTCGGCCCTGCTCAAGGCCCGCAACGGCATCACCAGCCTGGCCGAGATCAATCGGGTGACGAAGGATTGAAGGCTGGGAATGGGGAATCGGGATTGGGGAATGGGAAAAGCGGCTTTCCCATCCCTGGTGGCCTGCTGGTATTCCAGGTCTTAGTCCCAGGCCTCTTGTAGCGCAGGACGCACGATGCTGGCTGCGCCCAATCGCATTGTTACCCGCCTGGTCGGATCACTCCCTCGGGCAAAGGGCCGGGGTAGCCGGAAGAGCGGCTTTGCCCATTCCCCAATCCCGATTCCCCATTCCCGGCTTCACTACTCCATCCCCAGCTTCTTCAGCTTGTAGCGCAACGCCCGAAAGGTGATGCCCAATTGCGCGGCGGTGCGGGTCTTGTTCCAGCGGTTCTCTTCCAGCGCCTTCTGGATCGCGGCGCGTTCGAGTTGCTCGATGTAGGACGGCAGGGCGGAGGAGCTGGGGTCGATGTCGACCACGCCGCGCGGCAGGGCCGGGGCGGCTTCGGCGGCGCTGCGGGCGTGGTTGCCGGGTTGCGGCAGGCGCAGGTCGGCAGCGCTGATCTGGTCGTCCTCGGCCATTGCCAGGGCGCGCTCGAGGATGTTTTCCAGTTCGCGCACGTTGCCGGGGAAGGCGTAGCTGCTCAGGGCGTCCAGGGCGGAGGGCGACAGCAGCGGCGTGGGCCGGCCGTGGCTCTTGGCCAGCCGCGCTAGGATCGCTGCGGCCAGTTGCGGCAGGTCGCCGCCGCGCTCGCGCAGCGGCGGCACGCGCAGTTCGATCACGTTGATGCGGTAGTACAGGTCGTGGCGGAAGCGGCCCTCGGCGACCAGGTCGGCCAGGTCCTTGTGGGTGGCCGAGAGGATGCGCACGTCCACCGGCACCTCGGTGGCGGCGCCGACCGGGCGCACCGATTTTTCCTGGATCGCGCGCAGCAGCTTGACCTGCATCGGCAGCGGCAGTTCGGCGACCTCGTCGAGGAACAGGGTGCCGCCGTGCGCGGCCTGGAACAGGCCGGCCTGGTCGGCGTGGGCGCCGGTGAAGCTGCCCTTCTTGTGGCCGAAGAACTCGCTTTCCATCAGTTCGGCCGGGATCGCGCCGCAGTTCACCGGAACGAAGGGGCCGGCGGAGCGGGCGCCCTGTTCGTGGATGGTGCGCGCGACCAGTTCCTTGCCCACGCCGGATTCGCCGAGGATGTAGACCGGCGCCTGGTTGCGCGCGACCTTGGCGATGGTGCTGCGCAGGGCGTCCATCGCCGCCGAGGCGCCGAGCAGGCGGCTGGCCTGTTCCGGGGCCGGCTGTGGCGGCGCGGCGCGGCTCTCGCTGTTGAGTTCCAGTGCATGCTTGACCAGGCCGCGCAGCACCTGGATGTCCACCGGCTTGCTGACGAAGTCGAAGGCGCCGGCCTTCAGCGCCTCCACCGCCAGGTCCATGCTGCCGAAGGCGGTGATCATCGCCACCGGCGTGCGCGGGTAGTGTTTGGCGATCTCGCTGACCAGCTCGATGCCGTTGCCGTCGGGCAGGCGCATGTCGGTGATGCACAGATCGTAGGGATTGCTCGCCAGCAGTTCGCGCGCTTCGGCGAGGTTGGCGGCGGTGCTGATGCGCAGCCCCATCCGGCCCAGGGTCAGGACCAGCAACTCTCGGATGTCGCGCTCGTCGTCGACGACCAGGGCGCTTCGGGTTTCGTTCATGTGCGGGGAAGATAGCGTAGGAACCGGGGCATGCGCCAATTTACCGGCGCCGGTCGCGCGCTGGCGGAGCGATTCTCACCTGTCAGCCGCTGAGCATGGCGTGCGGGCCGGGCAGGGCGACGCGGAAGCAGGCGCCGCCGGCCGGCACCGGCACGTACTCCAACCGCGCCTGGTTGGCCCGGCACAGCTCGCGGGCGATGTACAGGCCCAGCCCGGTGCCGTGCTCGGAGGTGGTGAAGAACGGCCGGAACAGCTGTGCTGCCACCGCCTCGGGGATGCCGGGGCCGCGGTCCATGACGTCGACGACGGCGTTGCGCTCCTGCAGCGCCACGCGCAGGCGCACCCGCGCCGGCTCCTCCATCACCCGCCCGTACTTGAGCGCGTTGTGCACCAGCGCGCTGAGGATCTGGTGCAGGTGTTTGGGGTCGACCAGCGCGTGCACCGGCTGCGGGGCGAGGATCGCTTCGAGGCTGTCGGTCTCGATCGACAGGGTCTGCCGGTATTCCAAGACGAAGCGGCGCACGAACGCGCCCAGGTCCAGGTTCTCCGGATTGGAGCGCTCGCGCCGGGCCAGGCCGAGCACGCTCTCGACGATGCCGTTGGTGCGCTGGCACTGCTGGTGGATGATCTGCAGCAGGCGGCGGTCGGCATCGCCGATCGCCGGCGATTCCTCCAGCAGCTGCGAGGCGTAGTTGATCGCGGCCAGCGGGTTGCGGATTTCGTGGGCCAGGCTGGCCGAGAAGCGGCCCAGCGCCGACAGCGTCAGCGATTCGGCGCGCCGCGACACCACCGTGGCGTCGTCGAGGAACACCAGGGTCAGGTCGCCTTCGGCCAGCAGCCGGGCGAAGCGCGGCTGCACCTCCGGCTGGTCCGGCGACAGCTGCAGCGGGCTTTCGTCCTGGTTCCAGCCGTTGCGCCAGCGCTGCAGGCGTCGGGCCAGTTCCGGCGCGGCGCTGGCCAGATCCAGCCGGCCGCTGCCGCTGTTGCCGTCGGTATCGCCGAGCAGGGCCGACGCGGCCTCGTTGGCCAGCGTCACCCGGTTCTGCGCGTCCACCACCAGCACCCCGGTGCGCATGCGGCGGATGATCAGTTCGTTGATTTCGTAGAGATTGGCCACCTCGGCGCCACGGCGCTCGGCCAGGTGCTGGCTGGTGCGCGCACGCTGGCCGATCCGGTTGCAGATGTAGGCCACCGCCAGGTAGCTGGTGGCGAACATCGCCAGTTCGGCCAGGCTGCGGGTGTTGTCGGCGCCGTCCAGCACGCTCCAGACGTATTCGGCCAGCATCGCCGCCGAGGCTGTCAGGGCGATGGCGATGCCGCCGCGCAGGCGCAGCAGCATCGCCGCGGCGGCGACGTTGAACAGCAGCATCATCGCGATGCCGGCGCTGGCCGCGGGCAGGGCATGCGCGGCCAGGGTCGCGGCGACGATGTCGGCCAAGGCGCTGAAACCGACGATCGGCGCCAGGTGCGCCTCGTTGCGCCCCCACATCAGCAGCGCCAGCGCCACCGCCAGGTAGGCGGTGGACAAGGTGGCGGCCAGTTGCGGGTAGCGCGGTTCGCCCACCAGCACGCTGAGCGGGCTGAACACCAGGGCGGCGATCAGCCCGGCCACCAGCACCCGGTACAGCGCGAAGAAGTACAGCTCGCGGCGCGGAATGGACTCGATGCGATCGATGAGCGAGGCGCTGGTGGGCAAGCCGGACTCCGGGCGGACAGCGGACGGCGCGAGTATAGGGGCGGCGCCGTCTACGCGGAGGGCGACCGGGGCGGTGGCGACCTGCCTGGGCCGTCACCGCCTTCGACGGGGAAACCGCGATTGCCGTCGCCGGCGGCCCGGCGCCGGATCGGGGCAAGGGCCAAGGACAACGTCGCGGGGTGAGGGCAGCAAGGCGTGGGCGCCCGAGTGCCTGCTCCACCCGGCGGTGCCACCGCGGACCCCGCCGGAGGCCTCGGTCGGGCCAGGCCGCCGGCGCTTTTGCGCCGCCGCCCTCGGTCGGCGACAATAGGCGTCCCGTCCGTACCGCTCCCGGCCGCCACTCAGGGCCCGGATCGCTGCGGGACGGCCGTTCCTTTTCCCACGGTGACGCATGAATTTCCACGAATATCAGGCAAAACAACTGCTTGCCGAGTACGGCATCCCGGTCCCGGCCGGCAAGGTCGCGGCGACTCCGGAAGAAGCGGTTGAAGCCGCCAAGTCGCTTGGCGCTGGCCCTTGGATGGTCAAGGCGCAGATCCACGCAGGTGGCCGCGGCAAGGCCGGCGGCGTCAAGTTCTGCAAGACCACCGACGATGTGAAGGCCGTTGCCGAGAAGCTGCTCGGCACCAAGATGGCCACCTACCAGACCGCCGGCGTCGAGCTGCCGATCAACCTGGTGCTGGTGACCACCGCTGGTGAGATCGTCAAGGAGCTGTACCTGTCGGTGCTGGTCGACCGCGGCACCCGCACCATCAGCTACATCGCATCGAGCGAAGGCGGCATGGAGATCGAACAGGTCGCGGCCGAGACCCCGGACAAGATCCACACGCTCAACGTGGACTTCGTCGAGGGCGTGCAGGGATACCACGGCCGCGACATCGGCTTCAAGATGGGCCTGACCGCCAAGCAGGCCGGCCAGTTCGCCAGCATCATGGTCAACCTGTACCGCATCTTCAACGAGAAGGACCTGGCGCTGGTGGAGATCAATCCGCTGGCCATCCTCGACGACGGCAACCTCTACGCGCTGGACGGCAAGTTCAACAGCGACGACAACGCCAACTTCCGTCACAAGGAACTGGTCGCCATGCGCGACAAGTCCCAGGAAGACGAGACCGAAGTGACCGCTTCGGAGCTGGACATCAACTACGTCACCATGGACGGCAACATCGGCTGCATGGTCAATGGCGCCGGTCTGGCCATGGCCACGATGGACGTGATCAAGCTCAACGGCGGCGAGCCGGCGAACTTCCTGGACGTGGGCGGCGGCGCCAACAAGCAGCGCGTGATCGAGGCGTTCAAGCTGATCCTGTCCTCGGACAAGGTCGAAGGCATCTTCGTCAACATCTTCGGCGGCATCGTCCGCTGCGACATGATCGCCGAGGGCATCATCGCGGCGGTCAAGGAAGTGGGCGTCAAGGTTCCGGTCGTGGTGCGCCTGGAAGGCACCAACGTGGAAGAAGGCAAGCAGCTGCTGCGCGACAGCGGCATGGCCATCATCCCGGCCGACAACATCAACGACGGCGCCAAGAAGGTCGTTGAAGCTGTCAAGAACGCTGCCTGATCCACGACACCAAGGAACTCCAATGTCTGTTTTGATCAACAAGAACACCAAGGTGATCGTGCAGGGCTTCACCGGCCAGCAGGGCACCTTCCACGCCACTCAGATGATCGAGTACGGCACCCAGGTCGTCGGCGGCGTCACGCCGGGCAAGGGCGGCACCACCCACATCGACCTGCCGGTGTTCAACACCGTGGCCGATGCCGTGCAGAGCACGGGCGCCGACGCCTCGGTGATCTACGTGCCGCCGCCGTTCGCGGCCGACGCGATCCTGGAAGCGGCTGCGGCCGGCATCAAGGTCATCGTCTGCATCACCGAAGGCATCCCGGTGCTGGACATGCTGCGCGTCAAGAACGTGCTGACCCGCTCCTTCCCGGAGACCGTGCTGATCGGGCCGAACTGCCCCGGCGTGATCACCCCGGGCGAGTGCAAGATCGGCATCATGCCGGGCCACATCCACAAGCCGGGCAAGATCGGCATCGTCTCGCGTTCGGGCACGCTGACCTATGAAGCGGTCAAGCAGACCACCGAGGTCGGCCTGGGCCAGTCCACCTGCATCGGCATCGGCGGCGACCCGATCAACGGCCTGAACTTCGTCGACTGCCTCAAGCTGTTCAACGAAGATCCGCAGACCGAAGGCATCATCATGGTCGGCGAAATCGGCGGCGACGCCGAGGAAGCCGGTGCCGAGTACATCGCCAAGCACGTCAAGAAGCCGGTCGTCGGCTTCATTGCCGGTGCTTCGGCCCCGGCCGGCAAGCGCATGGGCCACGCCGGTGCGATCGCCTCGGGCGGCAAGGGCACGGCCGAAGGCAAGTTCGCGGCGATGGAAGCCGCAGGCGTCAAGACCGTCCGCTCGCCGGGCGACCTGGGTGCGGCGATCGCCTCGCTGGTGAAGTAAGCCGTCAGCGCTGCGGCAGCGACCCGCCTTCGGGTGCGTCGTTGTCGCCGCCGCTGTCCGCAAGGGCCTCGCGCGAGCGAGGCCTTTTGCGTTTAGAGGATCCGGTACGCGGCACTGCCGCAGTGTCCCTGGCGCGACGAGGCGGATGGGGCGGGCACGCACTGCTGCCCCGCCAACGTCTGCGCAATCAAGCAGTTGCGCCATCCCCTTGGTCGCCATTCGTCCCTGAGGCCCCGCCATTGGTCCCCTGGCCGGGTGGTGCCGTCCCTGCGTTGCCGACACGGTCCGGCACTGTGCCGACACTGCCGCCACTTTCTTCGGCAGCGACAGGAGCGGATGCGTGATCAGGCGATGGCGGGCAGCGGTATGCGGGGCGGGCATGGCGATGGGTATCGGTGGTATCTGCGCGGCGGCGCCAGGCGACTGGGCCAGTTATGCCGGCGCGCCCGGCGGCGGGCAGTACTCGCCGCTGACCCAGATCACCCCGGACAACGTCGGCCGGCTGCGTATCGCCTGGTCGTTCCGCACCGGCGAACTCGGCGCGGGCCTGCCCGATCCGGAACGGCGCCGCTTCGAGGCCAATCCGCTGGTGCTGGGTGGGCGTATGTACCTCACCACCGGGACCGGCATCGCCTTCGCCCTGGATGCGACCAGCGGCCGCGAACTGTGGTCGTTCGATGCCAAGGTGCCGCGCAACAAGCACTACAGCGATCCGGCCTCGCGCGGTGTGAGTTTCTGGCGCGACACCCAGGCGACGGCGGGCGCGTGCCGCGAGCGCATCGTGTACGGCACTCTGGATGCGCGGCTGATCGCGCTGGATGCCGCCGACGGCAAGCCCTGCGCCGGGTTCGGCAAGGACGGCATGATCGACCTGCATGCCGGCATCGATGTGCACGACAACGCCAGCGATGCCTGGGCCAACTATGCGGTGACCTCGCCGCCGGTGGTGGCCGGCGACGTGCTGGTGGTCGGCAGCTCGATCGGCGACAACCGCGGGCATGCGCTGGAGCAGGGCCTGGTGCGTGGCTACGACGCGCGCAGCGGCCGCGAACTGTGGCGGTGGGATCCGGTGCCGCGCGATCCGGTCAAGGCCACCGCCGCCGGCTGGCAGCCGGAGCAGGCGGCCACGGTCGGCGGCGGCAATGCCTGGGCGCCGCTGTCGGTGGA
>NZ_AQOI01000664.1:0-12422 GCF_000364665.1 Xanthomonas sp. SHU 199 | reverse complement strand
CCCCCGCCCCAGCCGATGCCCGAACCGGGGCTGCGCCTGGCGCGGCACACGCCGCTGACTGCCGCCGACGCCTGGGCGGCGACGCCCGGCGCGCGCCGCGAATGCGCAGCGCTGATCGCCGGGCTGCGCTCGGAAGGCCTGTTCACCCCGCCCAGCGTGCGCGGCACGATCGCGCTGCCGGGTTGGGCCGGCGGCGTGAACTGGGGCGGCATCGCGGTGGATCCACAGCGCCAGCTGGCGATCATGCCGGTGTCGGACCTGCCGATGCAGGTGGCGCTGATCCCGCGTGAGCAATTCAGCAAGGCCGAGCGCGCGCGCCATCCGGACCAGCAGTTCAACGACATGGAAGGCACGCCGTACTACATGCGCCGCGGCATGTTGAGCTCGTCCAGTGGCATTCCCTGCGTCAAGCCACCGTGGGGACGGTTGGTGGCGGTGGACCTGCGCACGCGCAAGATCGCCTGGGAACGCCCGCTCGGCACCCTGGAAGAGAAGCTGCCGTGGCTGCCGCTGGAGGTGGGCACGCCACTGCTCGGTGGCGCGGTGACCACGGCCAGTGGCCTGACCTTCATCGCCGCGGCGGCCGATGCGCGCCTGCGCGCGCTCGACAGCGCCACCGGCAGGACCCTGTGGGAGGCCAAGCTGCCGGCCGGCGGCCAGGCCACGCCCTCGGTCTATGCGGTGGGGGGCAAGCAGTACGTGGTGATCGCGGCCGGCGGGCGCGAAGGCATGGGCACGATGGGCGACTACGTGGTCGCCTACACGCTCGACGGCGAGGGCAAGGACGTGGTGTTCCAGCACGGCGTCGGCGTGCGCATGGCGGTGCTGGGCCTCGCTGGGCTGAGTTTGTGTGCGGGAGTGGTGATGTTGCTGCGGCGCTGGCGGCGGCGTGCACGGGCTGGTGGTGGGGCACGCTGAAGCGGAGCGCGGTGGCTGGTCGGCGCTTCGGGGTTGATTGCAGTCGGGACTGAAGTCCCTGCCACAGTGACGCTTCGGCACGTGCTGTCCCTTGAGTGAGCGCGGCTTCGGCGGCGACGCGCGGCGCATGCACCAGCGATGTCTATTGGTCGTGCATGTTGCTCGATTGTGGGAGCGACTTCAGTCGCGACGCGGGGTGCCTGGCCAAGCGGCATTCTCCGGCGCGTGCAGCGGAGAGAGCGGCCTACGGCAGCGCCGCGGCTGCCCCCATGTGCGCCCAAGATGCGGCCTGCCCGGACTCCATGCCCACACTCCAACGTGGCGGCACGCGCATCATCGGCCGCAACCCGGCACAGCGCTACACTGCGCATGGCGCCGTGCGATGCAACGGCGCCGCGGCAGGTGCGATGCGCTCGTGTGGCGCCTGACGGTCTTCCATTCGTTCCTGCAAGGTTGCCTATGTCCGCTTCCCTCCGCCTCGCCATGGCCCAGTTCGATTTCCCGGTCGGCGCCGTGACCCAGAACACCGACCGGATCATTGCGTTGATCGAGGAGGCGCGCGACGAGTACGGCGCCGACGTGGTGCTGTTCCCGGAACTGGCGGTCAGCGGCTATCCGCCGGAAGACCTGCTGCTGCGGCCGGGGTTCCTGGCCGACTGCGAGCGCGCGGTGCAGCGCATCGCCGCGCAGGTGCACGGCATCGTCGCGGTGGTCGGCTGGCCGCAGAGCGCCGGCAGCGTGGTCTACAACGCCGCCAGCGTGCTGCGCGGCGGCCGCATCGAACGTACCTACCGCAAGCGCGAACTGCCCAACTACGCGGTGTTCGACGAGCGCCGCTATTTCGACGTGGACCCGGACGGCGAGAACTGCGTGTTCGACATCAAGGGCACGCCGGTGGGCCTGGTGATCTGCGAGGACCTGTGGTTCCCGGAGCCGCTGGCGGCGACCGTGCGGGCAGGCGCGGAGCTGGTGCTGGTGCCCAATGCCTCGCCCTACGAACGCGGCAAGCATGCGCAGCGCGATGCCTTGCTGGCCGAACGCAGCCGCGAGAGCGGCGCGGCGCTGGCCTATCTCAACGTGGTCGGCGGCCAGGATGCGCTGGTGTTCGACGGCGCCTCGGTGGTGGCCGACGGCGACGGCACCGTGCATCCGGCGGCGGCCGCCTTCACCGACCAATGGCTCGTGGTGGAGTACGACACCGCCGCGCGCCGCTTCGCGCCGCTGCGCTGGACCGACGACGGCGACGAGAGCATGGATGCGCTGGCCTGGCGCGCGGTGGTGCGCGGGCTGCAGGACTACTGCGCCAAGAATCGTTTTTCGAAAGTGTGGCTGGGCCTGTCCGGCGGCATCGATTCGGCGCTGGTGCTGGCGATGGCAGTGGACGCGCTTGGCGCGGACAACGTCACCGCGGTGCGGCTGCCGTCGCGCTACACCGCCGACCTGTCCAACGACCTGGCCGCGGATCAATGCCGCACCTTGGGCGTGAAGCTGGAGACGGTGGCGATCGAGCCGGCGTTCGAGGGCCTGCTGAGCGCGCTCGGCCCGCTGTTCGCCGGCACCGAGCCCGACGTCACCGAGGAGAACCTGCAGTCGCGCAGTCGCGGCGTGATCCTGATGGCGCTGGCCAACAAGTTCGGCGGCCTGCTGCTGACCACCGGCAACAAGAGCGAGTACGCGGTGGGCTACGCCACCATCTACGGCGACATGTGCGGCGGCTACGCGCCGCTGAAGGACCTGTACAAGACCGAGGTGTTCGGCCTGGCGAAGTGGCGCAACACGGTGGGCGGTGCGCCGGTGATCCCGCCGGCGGTGATCGCGCGGCCGCCCTCGGCGGAACTGCGCGCCAACCAGACCGACCAGGATTCGCTACCGCCGTACGACGTGCTCGACGGCATCCTGTACCGCTACGTCGACCAGGAAGAATCGCGCGACGAGATCGTGGCCGCCGGCTATGCCGCCGAGGTGGTCGACCGGGTGGTGCGGCTGGTGCGCATCAGCGAATGGAAGCGCCACCAGGCCGCGCCGGGACCGAAGGTGTCGCGCCGCGCGTTCGGGCGCGAGCGGCGCTATCCGATCAGCAATGGTTATCAGGCCTGAGGGTTACTCGGAAAAGCCGGGACCCGGGACCCGGGACCCGCGATTTTTCCGCGAGTCCAAGGCGGTTGCGATTGCACTGTGGGAGGGACTTCAGTCCCGACGGGCGTCACCGGGAAAGAGGCCTGTCGGGACTGAAACCCTCCCACAAAAGTTGCTTGATAGCGATTTTGCTGCGGACACCATCATGATGTCCCGCGTCTCGCAGGACTACGGCTTTTCCGGGTCCCGGGCCCCGGGCCCCGGATCCCGGCTCTGCAGCAACCGCAACCCAAACGCATCGTCCTGCGCATTCCAGCCGTGGCTGACGCGCAGACCGGCCTCGGCGGCCATCGCCGCAAAGCTCTGGTCGGTGTACTTGTGGCTGTACTCGACCTGCATCGCTTCGCCTTCGGCAAAATCGAAGCGGCGCCCGGCCACCGTCACCTGCTGTGCGCACTGGCTGACCAGGAAGGTCTCGATGCGCTCGCGCGCTTCCGAATAAACGGCATGATGACGGAACTGCGCCAGGTCGAAGTCGCTGCCGATCTCGCGGTTGAGCCGGCGCAGCAGGTTCAGGGTGAATTCGGCCGTGACCCCGGCGGCGTCGTTGTAGGCCGCCTCCAGCAGCGCCGTGTCCTTCACCAGGTCGATGCCGACCAGGGCGCAGCCATCTGCACTCATGGTCTGGCGCATCGAGCGCAGCAGGGTGATGCCGTCCTCGCGGGTGAAGTTGCCCAGGGTCGAGCCGGGGAAGAACACCAGGGTGCGGCGTGCGCCGCGCTGCGGTGCCGGCAGCGCCACCGGCGCGGTGAAGTCGGCGCACACCGGCAGCATCTGGATGTGCGGGAAGCGCTCGGCCAGCCGCGTGGTGCTGGACATCAGCATGTCGCGGGAAATCTCGATCGGCGTGTAGGCCACCGGCATGCGCAGGCCGTCCAGCAGCAACTGGGTTTTGCGGCCGCTGCCGCTGCCCAGTTCCACCACGTGCGCGCCGGTGCCCACCGCCTGCGCGATCGACGGCATCCGCGCTTCCAGCAACTCCAGCTCGGTGCGGGTCAGGTAGTACTCGGGCTGGCGGGTGATCGCCTCGAACAGGCGCGAGCCCTCGGCGTCGTAGAAATACTTGGACGGCAGCTGCTTGGGGCTGCACGACAGGCCGGCGATCGCATCGGCGGTGATGTCGTCCGGCTGCGGATGCAGGTCGGTCAGGGCGGCCTCGGTCAAAGCACGGGCGGTTGCGGCATTCATGCGGAATCCTTGGCCAGGCGCACGCCGGCGAACTGCCATCGCGCATCGGAGGGGAAGAAGTTGCGGTAGCTGGCGCGGATGTGGTCGTGCGGCGTGGCGCAGCTGCCGCCGCGCAACACCCACTGCGCGTTCATGAACTTGCCGTTGTATTCGCCCAGCGTGCCCGACCACGGGCGGAACCCGGGGTAGGGCAGGTAGGCGCTGCCGGTCCACTCCCAGACATCGCCGAACAACTGCTGCAGGCCGGTGTCGGCCGGCGCCGTCGACTGCGGATGCAGTGCATCGGTGTCGACGAAGTTGCCGACGATGGCGACACCGGCGGCAGCCTGTTCCCACTCCGCCTCGGTCGGCAGGCGCGCGCCGGCCCAGCGCGCGAACGCATCGGCCTCGAACAGGCTGAGATGGCACACCGGCGCATGCGGATCGCGTTCGCGCCAGCCGCCCAGTGTGAATTCGCGCGTGCCGTCGGCATGCCAGTACAGCGGGCGCTGCCAATCCTCGGCGCACCGCCGCGCCCAGCCGTCGCTGAGCCATAGCCCGACCGTGGCATAGCCGCCATCGTCAATGAACTCGGCGTATTCCGCATTGCTCACCGGGCGGCTGGCCAGCGCATGCGCCGGCACCAGCACGCGATGCCGCGGCGATTCGTTGTCGTAGGCGAAGTCGGCATGCGCCGGCCACGGCGCGGCACCGATCTCGCTGATCTGCTCATCGCGCTGCAGCCAGCGCAGCGCAGACGCCGGCGCGTGCTGCGTCGCCAGATCCGCGCGATACGCCGGACCCAGCGGGTTGCGCCAGAACGCATGCTTGATGTCGGTGAGCAGCAGTTCCTGGTGTTGTTGTTCGTGCTGCAGGCCCAGTTCCAGGATCTGCAGCGTCTGCTGCTCCAGCGTGCCGGCCTGCAACTGCGCCAGTACGCGGGTTTCGATCTCGCTGCGGTAGTCCAGCACCTGCGCCAGCGATGGCCGCGACAGCAGGCCGCGATGCGGCCGCGCATGCGCCGGACCGATGCTCTGGTAGTAGCTGTTGAACAGGTAGTCCCACTGCGGATCGTGGGGGCGGTATGCCGGATCGGCGCCGAGCACAAACCGCTCGAAGAACCAAGTGGTGTGCGCCAGATGCCATTTGGCCGGGCTGGCGTCGTCCATGCTCTGCACCATCGCGTCTTCTTCGCTCAATGGTGCGGTGAGATGACGGCTGCGTGCGCGCACGCGGCGCAGGCGGTCCGCCAGCGTCGCGACGGATGCGATGGGCGAGGGCGGTGACGCCGGAGAGATCGCTTGCATCGATGCAGTCTTAGCGCAGCGGCGTGAACGGACCGTCACGCGTCGCGGACCGTGGCGTTACCCTAGCCACATGTCTACGAGCGCTTTGCACCACCCTGCCGGTTCGGCGTCCGCCGGCGCCCTGGTCGACTTCGATACCGCGGCGGAGGCGTTCGCGCTGCCGCCCGGCGTGCGCTACCTGGACACCGCCAGCAAGGGGCCGCGCCTGCACCGTGCACTGGTCGCGGGGCAGGCGGCGCTGGCCGAGTCGATCGCGCCCTGGACGCTGTCCTTCGATGCCTGGCGCGCGCAGATCGAAGACCTGCGCGCGCTGGCCGCGGCCACCGTGTTCGCGGGCGACGGCGAGGGCGTGGCGATGGTGCCGTCGGCCGCCTATGGCCTGGCCATCGCGGCGCGGCAGGTGCCGTTGGCGCCTGGCGATGCGGTCCTGTTGCTCGATGGCCAGTTTCCGTCCAATCTACTGGCGTGGCAGCAACGCTGCGCCGAGAGCGGTGCGCACCTCGCTGTGGTGCGGCGGGCGCCCGGACAGGACTGGACCGATGCGGTGCTGGCCACGCTCGACGCGCAGCCGCGCGTGCGTGTGGCGACATTGCCGAATGCGTATTGGCGCGACGGCGGTCTCCTGGATCTGGATCGGATCGCGCCGCGCGTGCATGCGGCCGGCGCGATGCTGGTGCTGGACGTGAGCCAGAGCCTGGGCGTGCTGCCGGTCCGGTTGGATGCCTGGCGGCCGGACTTCGTGGTCTCGGTCGGACACAAATGGCTGCTCGGACCGATGGGGTTGGCATGGCTGTGGGCCTCGCCGCACTGGCGCGCGCACGGCGTCCCGTTCGAACAGCACTGGCAGGCGCGCGACCCGGGAGCGGATTGGCAGTTCCCGGCCGAGGCGCCGCCCCCGTACCGCAGCGGCGCGCGTCGCTTCGATGCCGGCGGCGTCGCCGACCCACTGCGTCTGGCGATGGCCAGCGCGGCGCTGCAGCAGGTGCAGCAGTGGCAGCCGGCGCGCATCGCGCAGCGGCTTGGCGCACTTGGTGCGGCATTCGACGCGGAGTTGCACGCGTTGGGCGCGGGCGACTGGACCGTGCCTGGGCATGCGCCGCACCTGTACGCGCTGCGCCCACCAGCGTCGTCGATGCCGGCCTTGCTGCCATGGCTGCAGCACGCGCAAGTCATCTGCACCCATCGCCATGGCGCCCTGCGCATCGCGCCCTATCTGCAGTTGACGCCGGAGGCGATGCGCGGCCTGGCGCAAGAGATGGTGGCTGCGGCGCGTGCTTGAGCGCGCGTGCGTGCGATCGTTGTCTGTCTTCGGTTTCGATGGGAAGGCAATCGACTACTGGTCCGCATCGTCGATCCTGTTTGATGCATGGCTTTAGCCGCGACCCGATGCCGCTGTGATGCGTTTAGCGCGGGTGCGGTTGCCGAAGGCCGGCCACATCGCTGATGCCTGCGGCGCTGGCTTGACCTACCGCCGCGCCGCCAGGCGTAACCCGCGCGGCGCCAATACCCGCTCCAGCAGCTCGAACAGGCCCTGGACCAGCAACGCCAGCAGCGCGGCCGGCACCGCGCCTTCCAGGATCAGGCCGAGGTCGTCCAGGCGGATGCCGGT
Source organism: Xanthomonas sp. SHU 199 (assembly GCF_000364665.1). NCBI lineage: Bacteria > Pseudomonadati > Pseudomonadota > Gammaproteobacteria > Lysobacterales > Lysobacteraceae > Xanthomonas > Xanthomonas sp. SHU 199. The sequence continues at coordinate 5,285 of NZ_AQOI01000664.1, read as the reverse complement.
GAGGATCGGCTGGCCGTAGCCGCCGGCGCCGATCAACGCGCCCAGGGTCGCGGTGCCGACGTTGATCACCGCCGCGGTCTTGATGCCGGCGAGGAGAGTGCGCAGCGCCAACGGCAGTTCGATCCGCCACAGCCGCGTGCCCGGCGGCAGGCCCAGCGCGGCGGCAGTCTCGCGCAGCTCGCGCGGGATGCCGGTGATGCCGGCATGGGTATTGCGCACGATCGGCAGCAGGCTGTACAGGAACAGCGCGGCGATCGCCGGTTTCGCGCCGATGCCGAATAGCGGGATCATGAACACGAATACCGCCAGCGACGGCAGCGTCTGCAGCACGCCGGTCAGCGCCAGCACCGCCTGGCCGAGCCGTGGTCGGTGCGCCGCCAGGATACCCAGCGGCAGCGCCACCAGCAGGGCCAGGCCCAGCGACAGCCCGACCAGCGCCAGGTGCTCGCGGGTGCGTTGCAGCAGCCGTTGCATCCGTCCGTCCTCGGCCGGCGCGGCGATGCCCAGCCAGTGTGCGGCGATGGCGCTTTCGGCACGCTTGTCGAGCTTGGCCTCGGCGTTGAGCCGCTGCATGGTCGCCGCGTCGATGCGGCCGCCCAATCCCTGCAGCGCCTGCACGAAGCGCGGCGCGCGCTGCGCCAGGTCGGCGCGGTACAGGAACACCGCCGCGTAGCGCGGGAAGTAGTGCCTGTCGTCCTGCAGCACCAGCAGGTCGTGCGCGGGGATCTCGGCATCGGTGCTGTACAGGTCGGTGAGGTCGATCGCGCCGCTGTCCAGCGCGCGGTAGGCGAGGTCGTGGTCCAGGCCGGTGGGCACCTGCGGCAGACCGTAGGCGTCGCGCACGCCGGGCCAGCCGTCGGCGCGCGAGACGAATTCGTTGCTCAGTCCGAACTTCAGCGTCGGATGCGCGGCCAGGTCGGACAGGCGCGCGATGCCCAGCGCCTGCGCGCGTTGCCGGCGCATGCCGAACGCATAGGTGTTGTCGAAGCCCAGCGGCGCGCTCATCGCCAGGCCGCGCTGCGCCAGCGCCTTGCGCAGCGCGTCGTCGTCGGCGCCCGGCAGTTGCAGCAGTTCGGCGGCCAGGGTGCCGGTGTACTCGGCATAGGCGTCGATCGAACCCTGCTCCAGCGCACGCCACAGGATGCGGGTGCCGCCGAGCTGGCGCCGGTGCTCGACCTCGACCCCGGCCTGGCGCCCGGCGCCGGCGGCGATCTCGCCCAGCACCACCGCTTCGGTGAAGTTCTTGGAGCCGACCACGATCTTGGCATCGGCGGCAGCGGCCGGCAGACCCAGCAGGCTGGCAAGGCTGCCCAAGGCGACCACTGCGATCGCGCGCCAGCGCGCGCCTCGCGAGGTCATCGCGCCTCCTCCAGGGTGCGCTGCGCCTGCAGGAACTGGCTCACGAACGGATCGGCCGGCGCCTCCAGCAAAGTGCGTGCACTGCCTTCCTGCAGCACGCGGCCGCCGCGCATCAGGACCAGGGTATCGCCCAGGTAGGCGGCTTCGGCGACGTCGTGGGTCACCAGCACCACGGTCTTGCCGAGCAGCGCGAACAGCTCGCGCATCTGCGTCTGCAGTTCGTGGCGCACGATCGGGTCGAGCGCGCCCAGCGGTTCGTCCAGCAGCAATACCGGCGGGTCCAGCAACAGGGCGCGGATCAGTCCGACGCGCTGGCGCTGGCCACCGGACAACTCGGCTGGATAACGCGCCAGCAGCGCTTCCGGCAGGCGGCACAACGCAGCGAGCTCGTGCAGGCGCGCCTCGATGCGCGGCCGCGTCCAGCCCAGCGTGCGCGCCAGCAGGGCGGCGTTGTCGCGGGCGCTCAGGTGCGGGAACAGGCCGCCTTCCTGGATCACGTAGCCGATGCGCCGGCGCTGCGCCAGCAGGGTGGCGCGACGCAACGGCTCGCCCTGGAAGCGCACCTCGCCGCTATCCGGCCACTCCAGCCCCAGCAGCAGGCGCAGCACGCTGGACTTGCCGGCGCCGCTGGGACCGATCAACGCGGTGGTGCGGCCCGGGGCGATGCGAAGATCGACCTGGTCCAGTGCCAGCATGTCGCCGTAGCGGCGGGTGACCCGATGCAGTTCGAACATCGCCGCAGCATAGCCGCAGGCGGCGACCACGCCGTGCGAAGACGCCGCGGCCTCAGCGCGCGGCGTCGGTGAGCAGGTCCAGCGTCGGTTTCGGCCGGCCCAGGTCGTACATCAGGCCGAAATGCGCCTCCGCGCCCTGCTGGTCCGGCTGGTCGAGCAGTTCGTAGAGATTGATCTCGGCGACCACGTCGGCGTAGTCGTTGCGCAACGTCTGCAGCAGGTCCGCCACGCTGTCGTAGCAGGCGCCGTCGCCGGGATGGCCGCCATCGGGGTTGCCCGTGTAGATCTCGGCGCAGTTGAGCTCGTTGACGTACACCTTGGTGCCGTATTTCTGCGCGGCGGCGCGCAGCTGTCCGAGATACAGGTCCATCCAGTAGCCGCGCTCGCCGTGGAAGGCGTAGTAGTGGAAGCTGATCCGGTCGAAGTCGAAACCGGCGGCCTTGGCCTGATCGAGGAACCACAGCGAGCCGTTGCGGTCGCCCGGGCAGCGCGCGTTGGCCGAATGGTCGTCGCTGTTGCAGGCGGTGATGTTGATGGTGAATTGCAGGCCGGCGCCCACCTCGTCGGAGGCCTGCTTCATGCCGCGGTACATCGTGGTCATGGCTGCGATCCGCGCCGGCGCGGCGGCACGGTCCAGGTCCTGCTCGTTGCCGATCTCCCAGACCTTGATGTCGTTGGCATAGCGGCGCGCCAGCGCGTAGCCGATCTCGCGCGACATCGGGTACACCATCGGCCGCAGCGCGATGTTGTACTGGCGCGAGAGCTGCACCAGCCGGTCGAGCACGGCGAAGTTGCGCGGGTCCACGTCGAACCGGTAGCTGCGCAGGTTGCGCTGGTCGAGCAGGCGGAACACCGCTTCGCTCTGGCTGAGCGGGTAGGCCGGGCGGCCGTCGTGGCCATTGACCCCGTACACGATGGCCGGTGCCGCGGCGGCAGGTGCGGCAACGACGGCGAGGAGGGCAGCGAACAGGCGCAGCAAGGACAGAGACATGGCGTTCCCGGCGGAAGCGGCCCGGGGCGGGCACGGGACCAGCCTAGCAAGCCCGGTCACGGGCATCGGCGCCAATTCCCGGGACTGCGGTGCGGGTCGCACTCCGCCTGGATTGGTCTGGAGGCGCGCCATGCTGGGCGTCCAGTGATCGGGACTGGCGTTGCCTGGCGACGCGCGCACCTGCCTCGCCTTGGGTGCCCGCTGGTGTCGTCATGGCCGCCTGCAGCCGCCGCGCGTAGGTGCCCGAGTGGACCACGAGGGCCGATCGGCGCTGCCCGGAAACGCGACAGGGGCCTTGCGGCCCCTGTCGGTGTGCATCGTGTCGGCGCGGTGGATCAGCGCTGCATCTGCGAATTCGACTGTCCGGTGGCGGCGGACTTCTCGCCGGCGAACGGGTTGAGCTTGCGGATCATCCACGGGTACTTCGGCCAATTGCCGGTCAGCCACGGGTGCTGCGGGTCGTTGAGTTCGAGTACGCGGCGCGCGTCGGCGGCCAGGGTCTTGTTGCCCAGGTGGGTGTAGGCATCGGCCAGCACCGCCACCGCATCGTTCTGGTAGGCGCTCTGCGGGTAGGTCTCGAGCAGGTAGGTCGCGCGCGAGGCGGCCGACACCCAGGCATCGCGGCGCAGGTAGTACAGCGCGTTGTCCAGCTCGTGCTGGGCGAACACGTTGCGCAGGGCGATCATGCGCGCACGCGCGTCGGCGGCGTAGCGGCTGTTCGGGTAGCGCTCGGCGACGGTGTTGAAGTCGGCGTAGGCCTGCTGCGGGGTGGACAGGTCGCGGCGGCTGGGATCCAGCGACCACACCCGGCGCAGGAACACCGTGTCGCGGTTGGAGTTGGACAGCCCGCGCAGGTAGTACATGTAGGCGATGTTGCGCTGGGTCGGGTAGGTGCGGATGAAGCGGTCGATGGTCGACACCGCGTCGTCGTGCTTGCCGGCCTTGTACTGGGCGTAGGCGCTTTCGATCATCGCCTGCTCGGTGTAGTTGCCGTACGGGTACTGCGCGATCAGCCGCTTGAAGCTGCTCTCGGCGCCGGCCCAGTTGCCGCTCTCCATCTGCGCATGCGCCTTCTGGTAGAGCTGCTCGACCGGCATGCCTTCTTCGGGGTTCTTCTTCTGACGGTGGCAACCCGTCGCCACGACCAGCGTGACCAGCAGCAGGGCGATGAAACGGACGTGCGCGGACAGCGGGACGGAGCGTCGGATCATGGGTTCGGGCGCGGCAGGGCAGGAATACGAAGGGGCGATGATAGCCTAGTGGCCTGTCCTGCGACTGACTATGGCCGCCGCGACCCCCTTTTTCCGACCCAAGCCGTGCCCCTGCCATGCCCCATACCCCCCCGGATCTCCCCGAGGACGCCGTCAGCGACGGCCCGCGCCAGGCGCGCGTCCCCGATCAGGCCGCCGGCCGCCGCTTCGACGCGGTGCTGGCCGAACTATTCCCCGAATACTCGCGTTCGCGCCTGGCCGAATGGATCAAATCCGGCGACGCCCTGCTCGACGGCGCCCCGGCGCGGCCGCGCGATGCGCTGCGCGGCGGCGAGATCGCCAGCCTGCACGCGGTGCTGGACACCCAGACCCACGCCCTGCCCGAGGACATCCCGCTGGAGGTGCTGTACGAGGACGACCAGGTCATCGTGCTGAACAAGCCGGCCGGGCTGGTGGTGCACCCGGGCGCCGGCAACCCCAGCGGCACCCTGGTCAACGCCTTGCTGTACCGCGACCCGGGGCTGTCGGCGCTGCCGCGTGCCGGCATCGTGCATCGCCTGGACAAGGACACCAGCGGCGCCATGGTGGTGGCGCGGACCCTGCAGGCGCATACCTCGCTGGTGGTGCAGCTGTCCGCGCGCGACGTGCACCGGCAGTACCTGGCGGTGGTGGTCGGCGCGCTGGTCTCCGGCGGCACCGCCAACGCGCCGATCGACCGCCATCCGCGCGACCGCCTGCGCATGGCGGTGCGCGAGGACGGCCGCGACGCGGTCACCCACTACCGGCTGCGCGAGCGCTTCCGCGCCCATACGGCCCTGGAATGCCGCCTGGAGACCGGCCGCACCCATCAGATCCGCGTGCACATGGCGCACCTGAAGCACCCCATCGTCGGCGACCCGCTGTACGGCGGCCCGCTGAAGCTGCCCAAGGGCGCCAGCGAGGAGCTGATCGCCGAACTGCGTGGCTTCAAGCGCCAAGCGCTGCACGCCG
>NZ_AQOI01000663.1:0-8072 GCF_000364665.1 Xanthomonas sp. SHU 199 | reverse complement strand
GACGTGATCTACTCGTACTCGATCTTCCGCGCCATCAAAGCCGGTTACGTCAAACGAATCAAGGCCGTTCAACTAAATCCTCGGACACTTAAGTACGTTCGAGTTGAAGATGGCGTGGAGATAGAAGTAGGTCTGGAAGAAGTAAAGCGCCTTGGAGAAGACGATGCAGGCTTCCGCCGAAGCATCGTCACCTCGCAGGAGACGTTGAACACGATTGTCGATGCCTCGCTACGAGAGCTCTATCGACTCCGAGAAGCGACAGGCGAGGGGCGGCTGAAGATAATCGCTTCGGCGTTGAACTATGACCACTGCCATCAAGTGGTAGCGGCCTACCGCGCGCGCGGTTGTCGTGCCGACTTTGTCCATTCACGGGAGGGGCAGGCAAACGCTAAGGTAATGCGTAAGCTGGAAAATCACGAACTAGACGTGATTGTCCAGGTTCGCAAGCTTGGGGAAGGATTTGACCACCCGCATCTCGCGGTCGCTGCTGTTCTCAGCATTTTCTCTAACCTCTCGCCGTTTGTTCAGTTCGTCGGGCGCATCATGCGGGTAATCAAACAGAATGCGCCGAACGACTCCATCAATCAGGGCACCGTCGTTTTTCATGCAGGCGCGAATATCGCCAGACAATGGGGTGACTTCCAGCAGTTTAGCGAAGCCGACCAAAGCTACTTCGACCAACTCCTCCCATTGGAGGGTCTCGACCCGAATTCAGCGGACGCCGAGACACAATATGAGCCCCGAGACGACCTGCCCCTGCCGGACGTGCGTTCGCAGTCAGAGGTCGCTCTTGAAGAGATGCACCTTGTCACTCCAGACGCTGCAGCTGCCATCGAACTTCTGAAAAAGCAGGGAATCATCGAGGCAGACTTTGACCCTGAGACGCAGATCCTCAAACCAGTACCAACTACCAAAGTTGCAAAACGGCAAGCTGCTCGCCAGTCACTGAACGAGCGAATTCAGCGTGCCACTGGAGTTCTTCTTAAGCGTCATCAGATCAATCCAGAAGGCAAACAGCTCGACCGCAAGCACGTGGGACGGACAAACTACGTGATCGTGTCCGCCGCCCTCAGCACTCGCGCGAATGCTGCTGTCGGAAGGAAGGCGGGCGAGCGAAGCGAGATGTCTCAAGCAGATCTCGACAAGATTGACGCGGAGTTTGGCGCGATTATGGCTGCCGTGGAAGCCGAGGTGATCAATGGCGCTTAAAACGCTTATAGATAACGTTACGGTCGACAGAGCAATCAAGTCGCATAACTGTCAGGCGAACAAGCGCCACCGTATTCATCAGGGGGAAGTCCGACTCAATGTCGCGGAGGGCAGAGGCTGGAAGCGCTACTGTGTCGCCTGTGCGGTCCAGATCATAAACCGGGATATAGCTAAGCTGGAGGCGCTGAAAGAGCTAAATCCTGAGGCGTGAGCCAGAGAGGGGCTGGCGGGGTGTATCCCGCCCCCCAGTGCACAATTAGAATGCCTCCAACCTACCGCGCGCTACTTGGGTGTGGTGGTCCATCATCTCGACTTCCGAGTGGTGTAGGGGCAGTGCCCTACGGATAACACCTCACCCGCGCAAGGCTCGCCAGCGCTCGCGTCTTTGTCTAATTCAAGGTGCTTCCTCTTGGTTATGATCCCGGCAACAGGGGAGGGGTCATGGACGCTCGAGCATTTTTCGTTGTGCTAGCCGCAATCGCTCTGCCCGCTTATGGGCAGCAGGTTTACAAGTGTGTAGCCGGCAAGGCAGTGACCTATCAGTCCACGCCCTGTGCGTCGGGTGCTGCCGTCAAGGCCTGGGACGCTACTCCGGTTCCTGAGCCGTCCAATGCTGAATTGTGGCGTCGCTACCGCTTGCAGCGGGAGCTGGACCGTCGATACGCCGCGCAGCATTCTGGCGGCGGCTATGGCGCATCTGTCTCTGGCTCCCAGTCTGGTGGCGCCTGTGAGACTGCGAAGCGTCAGCGTGAGGCGGTCTATGCTGCCGCTGGGTTGCATCGATCGTTTGAATTATCTAGTCAGATGGACAACGCCGTCCACGATGCATGCAAGTGATCGGGGTGCAGGAGCTTGCCTTGCTAATGCGCTTATTCCGCCATCTGTCCGAATGTGTCACGTAAGTCCGTGGCATCTGCACGCCAAAGCAGGCCTGTCAGTCTCCGCTCGGGGATTCGTTCACCAGTTGGCGCGACTAGGTCGCGACCGGCGCAAGTCGCCAGCCCGCCCAGTGGCCGTGCAGGTCGATGTGGTTGTCGATGACGTGCCGGGCGTGTGCCTGTGCACAAGTGGTTCGGGCAGGGCTTACCGGATCCCAGCACGGTGGCCGGCGATTGATGTCCTAGGTTAAGCCAGACCCAGCGCAGCCGCTGCAGGGCCACGCGCTTTATTTCGCATAATGTATCTTATGTAAAAAAGCGACTGGAGTAGAAGCATCCTCCAGACACCATTAGTCCCACCAACCTCACCGCACCGTCACCAATCCCTGCGCCCCCGCCCACTGCTGGATGTCGTCACGGCGGATCGCCGCGGCCATCAAGCCTGGGAATGCGTCCGGGGTGCAGGCGAACGACGGCACGCCCAGCGCCGCCAGCTTGGCGGCCAGGGCGCGGTCGTAGGACGGTGTGCCTTCGTCGCTGAGGGCCAGCAGCACGATGAACTGCACGCCGGATTCGACCAGTTCGCGGGCGCGCGCCAGCAGCCGCTCCTCGACGCCGCCTTCGTACAGGTCGGAGATCAGCACCAGGATGGCGTTGTGCGGTTCGCGGATGATGCTCTGGCAATAGCTTACCGCGCGATGGATGTCGGTGCCGCCGCCCAGTTGCACGCCGAACAGCAGGTCCACCGGATCGTCCAGTTGCTCGCTCATGTCGACCACGTCGGTGTCGAACACGACCAGGCGCGTGGACACTGCCGGCAGCGAGGCCATCACCGCGCCGAAAATGCTGGAATACACCACCGAGGCGGCCATGGAGCCGCTCTGGTCGATGCACAGCAGCACTTCGCGTTGCGGCTTCCTTGCCTTGCGGCCGTAGCCGACCAGGTCCTGCGGCACCACGGTGCGCAGGTCGGGTTGCCAGTGCCGCAGGTTGCTGCGGATGGTGCGGTGCCAGTCGATCTCGGCCAGCCGCGGGCGGCGGTTGCGGCGGGCGCGGTCCAGGGCGCCGGTCACCGCCGAGCGCATCGGTTCCTCGAGCTGGCGCAGCAGGCTCTCCACCACCTGGCGCACGACCATGCGCGCGGTGTCCTTGGTCTGCGCCGGAATCACCTGGCTCAGGCCGATCAGGTTGGCGACCAGGTGCACGTCGGGCTGCACCTGCTCGAGCATTTCCTTTTCAAGCAGCATCTGGGTCAGATCCAGGCGCTGCAGGGCGTCGCGCTGCATCACCTGCACCACCGACGAGGGGAAGTAGCGGCGGATGTCGCCCAGCCAGCGGGCCACATTGGGCGAGGAGGCCCCTCGCCCGCCGCGGCGCCCCAGGCCGCCTGGGCCGTCGGGCTCGTACAGCGCGGCCAGCGCCTGGTCGATGCCCTGCAGCGGCTTGGGCAAGGCGCCGCAACTGGATTCGGCCTCCTGCCCCAGGATCAGGCGCCAGCGCTGCGCGCGCGAGGTGGGCGTGTCGGGTGTGGATGGCGTGTCGGTCATGCGGGCAACCCCAGCAGTTCGCGCAGCGTCGGCACCGCGCGCTCGGCGCGGGCCAGGTTCCAATCGTGGACGACAGCGGCCTCGGTTTTCTCCACCGGCGCCTGGCGCACGCGCGTTCCCAGGTCGCGGCGGTCGGCGGGCTGGAAGGCGGCGAAGGTGCGCCGCACCAGCGGCAGCACGCGCACCAGTTGCGCCTCGTCCAGCGCCACGACCCAGGCGTCGATCATCTGCCACACGGCATCGTCGTGCAGCAGCACGGTGGCGTTGCGGTTGAGGAAGCCGTCCAGCCATTGCGCGGCCTGCAGCGGTTCGGCGCCCGGCGACAGGTGCTGCTGCAGTTGCAGGTGCACGGTGGTGCCCTGCACCGCCTGGGTGTCGAACAGCAGCCGCAGGGCGACGCCCTGCAGCAAGGCGTTGCATGCCGGCGACAGCGCCACGCGTTGCAACGCTTGTTGCCAGTTGGCGCTGCCGTCCGCATCGTCGCGCAGGCCGATGGCGCGATCGGCGTCCAGGACGATGCTGCGCGCCTGCTCGGCACGGGCCTCGTCGAGGCTGGACAGCGCCAGGGTCAGGCCGATGACCGCGCGCGCCAGCATGCTGTCGAACAGGTGTGCGACCTGGTTGCCCTCGGTCTGGCGGACATTGCCGTAGCGGTACACGTTGGCCAGTGGCGGCAGTGCGCCGAGCAGCGCCAGCGGGTCGGCATCGGTGGCGGCGCGGGCCTCGAGCTCGGCGGCGATCGCGCTGACCGCCTGCGGCAGATCGGCCAGCAGCACTTGGTCCACCAACGCGGACAAGGCCGGCAGCGCCTCGGCCTTGCGTGCCTGTGCGGTGGCCATGCTGGACGCGGCATCGGCCAGGGTCTGCCCGTGGCGGCTGGCTTGCACCAGGTCCACGAGGAACTGCGGCTGCCAGGCCAGTTGCCAGATTTCGTGGAAGGTGCCGCGTGCGGACTGCCCGGTGCGCGCCAGCCGGCCCCATTCGATGCCGATCAGGCGCAGCCGATGCAGCAGATGGCTGCGTGCCAGGTCGGTGTCCTTGCGCAGATCCAGATCCAGGGTCTTTTCCAGCGCTTCGGGTTTCAGGCGCAGGCGCTTCTGCTGCGCCTCCAGGTCGCGCTGCAGCGGCACCGCCGGCACGCTGTCGGGTACCTGCCCCAGGGCATCGCCGACCATCAGGCGCTCGCGGATGAGCCGCATGGGCGCATCGTCGCCGTTGCAGATGACCGCGCGGCTGGCCTCGGCGATGTCGTCCAGGCCCGGGGCCGGATGACCACGCAAGGCAGCCAGGGTGTCGGCCAGGCGGGTCGCCTCGATCAGGTGCGCCGACGAGCAGTCGAGTCCGTGGTCGCGCAACAGGCGCCCCACCCGCGCATACCAGCCGACGGCGCGTTGGTCGTGGACGCCACTGCTGCGCCACAGGTGGTCGTACCAGCCCGGCGCTTCCACGCCGGCGCCGTAGCCGCTGTCCATGCTCAGGTGGCGATAGGTCCATGGCACCCAGGTGCTCTGCGTCTTGCGCTTGGGCATGGCCTTGAGCAGGCGGCTATCCGCGGTGGCGCTGTTGGCGCGCAACGCCACCGGCTGCAACGCCGGCACATGCCAGGCGCCACAAACCACCGCGACACGCGCGAACGCCTTGCTGGCGCTGCGCAGCGCGCTGCGCATGTGGGCTTCGCGCACGGCCTCGTGTTCGCCGCGCAGGCCGGGATGCTCCGGCGTGTGTTCGCGCACGGCGGCCATGGCCTCGGCGATGGCATCGAACAGCCCCTGCCCGTCGCCCCGCTCTTCCACCATGTGGTTCCACCAAGCCTCGCCGTCGGCATGGCCGGCGGCACGCGCCAGCCAGTCCAGCGGATCGGACGGGCGCACCTCGGCGCGCTCGTCCTCGGGTGCGTCGGCGTCGTCCTGCGCCGGTGGCGGCGTGTCCGCCGGCTCCGACGTTTGGTCTGCAGGCGCAGCCACGCGCTCGGCACGCGCCTGCGCCTGCCATTCCAGGGTCAAGGCCGGCGGCACGTCCATGAAGCGTACCTCCACGCCGTTGCGCAGCGCCCAATGCATGGCCTGCCATTCCGGGGAGTACGCGGCATACGGATGGAACACGGCCAGTTGCGGGTCGTCGACGCAATAGGACAGCAGGGCCACCGGCGGCTGCATGCCCTCCTCCAGCACGTGCGGCAGCAATGCTTCGGTACCTGCCGGCCCTTCGATCAGCACGCAGTCCGGCTGCAACGCCGTCAACGCGGCGACCAGGCTGCGCGCGCAGCCGGGACCGTGGTGGCGAATGCCGAACAGGGAGATGGCGTCGCTCATCGAGGCCGGCTCGCTCAGGCCTGCTCGCGGAACGCGCGATACAGGTCCTTCCAGTCCTCGCGCTCCTTCACCACGGTTTCCAGGTATTCCTTCCACACCAGCGCGTCCTGCACCGGATCCTTGACGATGGCGCCGATCATGCCGGCGGCCATGTCGCCGGGGCGCAACACGCCGTCGCCGAAATGGCCGGCCAGGGCCATGCCGTTGTTGATCACGGAAATGGCCTCGGCGGTGGAGAGCGTGGCGGTCGGGCTCTTCAGCTTGGCCTTGCCGTCTTCGGTGACGCCATTGCGCAACTCGCGGAAGATGCGCACCACCCGCGCCACTTCCTGCAGCGCCGGCGGCTCGGCCGGCAGGTCCAGCGCCGCGCCCATTTCGGCCACGCGCTTGCGCACGATCGCCACTTCGTCCTCCTCGCTGGACGGCACCGGCAGGATCACGGTGTTGAAGCGGCGCTTCAGCGCGCTGGACAGTTCGTTGACGCCCTTGTCGCGGTTGTTGGCGGTGGCGATCACGCTGAAGCCGCGCACCGCCTGCACTTCGCTGCCCAGCTCCGGGATCGGCAGGGTCTTTTCCGACAGCACGGTGATCAGCGCGTCCTGCACGTCGGCCGGAATGCGGGTGAGCTCCTCGATGCGGGCGATCTTGCCCAGGCGCATGGCCTGCATCAGCGGGCTCGGCACCAGCGCCTTCTCGCTGGGCCCGTTGGCCAGCAGCTGCGCATAGTTCCAGCCGTAGCGGATCTGCTCTTCGCTGGTGCCGGCGGTGCCCTGTACCAGCAGCGTGGAATCGCCGCTGATCGCCGCGGTCATGTGTTCGGACACCCAGGACTTGGCGGTGCCCGGTACGCCGAACAGCAGCAGGGCGCGATCGGTGGCGATGGTCGCCACGGCCACTTCCATCAGGCGGCGGTCGCCGATGTACTTGGGGCTGACCACGAAGCCGTTCTCCAGCGTGCCGCCGAGCAGGTAGGTCACCACCGCCCAGGGCGACAGCTGCCAGTTGGCAGGCCGCTGGCGGTTGTCCTGGCGGCGCAGTTCCTCCAGTTCCTCGGCGTATTGGTGTTCGGCGTGCTGGCGCAGGACGGCGGTGCTCATGAGGTCTCCAGTGGAAGGCGTAAGGATCAGGATGCGGCGTGCAGGCTCTGGCGCAGGACCAGGAGCTGGCGGGCCTGCTGCACGCAATCGAGCAAGGCGGCGCTGGCGTCCGCCGGCGGATCGGCCACCTGCACCCGCGGCAATGCGGATGGATGCAGGACGGCGAGCAGTTCCAGCAGCGCGTCGCGCAGCAGATAGTCGTGGCGCAGCATCGGAGCGCCGAACAGCGAGCCCAGGTCTGTCGCCAGCGACTGCGAATAGGCGGCGCTCAAGTGCTGGCCGTGGGCGGTGCCGGCCAGCACCTCGCCGAGCAGCGCCTGCCGCTGCAGTTGCGCGGTACTCGGCGGCCAGTAGCGCTCGCGCCGCTCCGGCGGCAGCAGGGCCAGCAGCTCGCTGGGGCTGCGCTGCCGTTGCTCCACGTCGAGCAGGGCTTCCACCCAGGCTGGCTCGCTGGCGTCCACCTGCTCCAGCCAGGCACGCAGCAGGGCGGCGTCCCACTCCGTGGTGCGGGACCAGGCCAGCACCTCTTGCGGGGTCTTCTCCAGCGTGCGGCACCACCAGGCGAGCGGCAACTGCCGCGCCAGTTGATAGAGCCACCAGGCGCGCTCACCGAGCGCGTCGCTGTCGGGCCGCTTGCTGTCGATGGCCGCCTCGTTCCAGCCGGCATCGGCCGCCCTCGGCGCCTCCAGGGTCCAGGTCACTCGGCGCAACAGGCCGGTGCGCTGCTGTTGCAATACCGCCGACATCTGCGCCTGCAGGTACTGCGCATGCGCGGTGGACGGCAACCGCGCCAGCATCGGCCCGGCCAACTGGCGGACCTCGCGGCTGCGGTCCTTCAGCAGTTGCTGCAGGAACGGCGCATCGGCCTCGCACAACTGCGGCCGCAACGCATCGACGCAGGCGGCGCGTTCACGTGCGGACAGTTCCTTCTGCGCGTCCTGCAGGCGCTGGCGCGCGCCGTCGGGGTCTGACGCGCGCAACTGCCGCAAGGCCAGCAGGCGCGCATCGAACGTGCCCTCCTCCCAGATC
>NZ_AQOI01000662.1:0-7505 GCF_000364665.1 Xanthomonas sp. SHU 199 | reverse complement strand
CGGCCCCGCCGCTACCGCATCGGCGGCGTAGGTCCACTCCGTATTGCGCGCCGCGAGCCAGCGGCCACGCGCGCCCAGCACCGGGCGCAATCCGCCCCGCAGCGCGCTCAGGCGCGCGCCTGCGTCCAATGCCTGCGGCAGTACCACGACCGGCAGATGCTGGCCGCGTGCGGCCAGTTGCAGGCAGGCTTCGTGGCGAAGGCGTTTCAGCCACGCTGCGGGCTGCGCGCTGGCGAACATCGCCCGCAACAGCGGCACCCAGGCATGGTCTGCGGGCAGCGCTTGCGGATCGGGCGGCGCGGGCGGCGGTAGCGGCAGTGGCGCGCCGAGACGCAGCGCCGCACGCCGGCAGGCGGCCAACGCGCCCACCTGCAGGCTGTAGCCCAGTGCGGCATCGTCCTGCGTGGCGATGGCGGCGAGCACCTCGCCGAGTGCGCCATCGAGGGGAATCCGTTGCGGGCGATCGATACCCAGCAGCGCCGGTTTCAACCAGGCCTCGTTCATGCCGCGCTCCTTTCCCAGCGCTCGCCCTGCGCGTTCCACGCGCTGAGCGGCCACAGCGTGTCGCCGTCCCACTCGCCCATCAGGCAGACAGCATGACCGCCGGCGAACGCGAGCAACGCCCAACCCTGCATCGCGGGCAGCTGCAACGGCAGGCTGCCTTCGCTGTGCTGCGCCCGGACGCTGCGGCCGTCGTGCGCGATCTGCGCCTCCTGCAGACGCATCGGCACCTGCGGCAGCCATGGGTTGAGCGCATGCGCACGGGCGGCGGCGTCCAGGGTGTCGGTGCGCGGCAGCGCGGCGCCGGCCCCCACGCCGGCATCGAGTTCGCCCGGCACGGCGCGCAACGGCACCGTACCCGGAAGGAAATGCAGGCAGCCGGCATGCACATGACCGTTGCGCCACTGCTGCTCCCATCCGCGCCCCCCGTGGCTGTACTCCTGCAGCAGCGCGGGGCGGCCGCTGTCCAGGCCCTGCAGCCAGACCCGGCGTTCGAGCAGATTGCCCGGCTGCTCGATCAGGTGCTGGCCCTGCACATGCCAACGATCGTGCACCGCCTCGCCTTCGCGCAACACCGTGTCGCGCTCCAGCGGCCAGCCCAGCGCGGCACGCAGGTCCGCCTGGCGCGCGGCGCTGAAATCCCCTGCGCGCGGCACCGCCTGGACCAACAGTTGCAGCAGGCCGAGGCGTTCGCCGAGGTCGGCGAGCTGCGCGAGATCGCGGCCGCCCTCGCCCACGGCACGCTCCAACTGCGCGGCCAGGCCGGGAGCCTGCGCATCGACCATGCGCGCCATCATGCGCCGCGCGTCCTGGTCGAATTCCGCGCCCAGATTGGCCAGGCCCTGGCGGAACTGGTCGGCGATCCAGCGTTGCAGTTCGGCCGCGCCGGCCTGCATGCGCGCCCAACGCGCCTGTTCGCGCCTGGCCGCCGCCGCGGCCTGGACCTGCGGATCGGGCGGCGGCTTGCTGGCGGCGACTTCCTCCTTGCGCGCCGCGCGTTCGCGACGTCCCTGCATCCATTCCTCGACCCATGCCGGGCGGGTGCCCGGCACGCAGCGCGGGTTGCCGTCGGCATACAGCAGCAGCATGGCCAGCCCGTGCTTGCACGGAAACTTGCGGCTGGGGCACGAGCAACGGCTGACCAGCGCGACCAGGTCCACCTGGGTCTGGTAGGGCTTGGCGCCACTGCCCTGGCATTCTCCCCACAGCACCTCGGCGTCGGCGCCGAGCAGGCCCCACTTCCCGTCCGTGGCCAGGCCGGCGGCCGCCTTGGCCGATGCCGCATCCGGCGCAAGCGCGAGGACCTGCTCGCGCGTGAGTCGCACTTCCATATCCTTACTCATCTCAGCGTCTGGTCGATGATAGCCGAGGTCGTGTGGCAATCAGCGACATGGTCGGCGCCGGACACGCGGCACGCGGGCGGCTGCCTCGTTGGCCCACCGACCGCGTGTGCCTTTGCGCTGACAACTGGGCATGCGACGCCGGTCGATGGCGCCTGTCATTCCCTCGCTGGCAGCGGTGTCACGCACTCCTCGCATATCGCACTGTCGCACCTGCGGCCGTGGGGTTCAGCCGCCCCGCGCCAACCGCCGCCGGATCTGGGCGCGCTGTTTCGCGCTGAACGCAGCGGCGTGGGTCTGCAGCAGCGCGATCACCGCCGTATGCGCCGCCTCGGTGCGGCGTTGCAGTTCCCGGGTGGCGGCGTGCTCGATGGAGCGCCATTCGGCGGGGGTGGTTCCGGTCGGGATGGCGGTGCTGGCTACACGCATTGCGGGATCCGGTTGCGGCATGGGGCGGCCGATGCAGTGTCGGCCTTGATGCACTTTACCGCCAAGCCGGTCATCGGTGGTTCGTGCCGCGTGGACAGCCAGATGCAGAACCGCATCTTCGCTCCGCAGTTCGGCGCGTGGACGTGCCGCGACCGACGGGTTCATCGACGAGGCGCCGTTTGCCGCGACATCGAGCATGGGCACTGCGATGGAGCGAATTGTGCGCCACTCCCGCTGGCCAAGCCCCCGCTACATCCCACAGCCGTTGCGAGCCTCAGGCCAGGCGCTTGCGTGGGTTCGCCGCGGACGCACCTGTGACCAGCGCATCCGCGTCGCCGGCAGGCGCATGCGGCAGGCGCACCCGCGCGCACAGCCCGCCGCCCGCGCGGTTGGCGAACTCCAGCGTGCCGCCGTGGGCCTGGCAGATGGCCGTGGCGATCGACAGGCCCAGTCCGCTGCCGCCGGAATGGCGTGCCCGCGAATCGTCGGCGCGCCAGAAACGGTCGCCCATCCGCGCCAGCGCTTCCTCGTCGACGCCAGGACCGCGATCGGCCACGCGGATCAGCACGCCATCGGCATCGGCCTGCGCCTCCAGCGCCAGTTCGCCGCCGGTCGCGGCGTAGCGCAGCGCATTGTCGATCAGCACCGACAGCACCTGGCCCAGGCGGTCGCGGTCGGCGCTGATGTGCAACTGCTCGGGAATGCGCACCTGCACCTGCATGCCGGCCTCCTGCAGCGGCTGCGCCGCCCAGGTCAGGCGTTCGCGGACCAGGGCGCCGAGTGCGAACCGCTGCGGCTCCAGCATCAACTGGTTGGCGCGGGCCATCGACAGCAGGTGCAGGTCGCCGACCAGGCGATTGATCTGCTCCAGCTGGCGCTGGACCATGCGCAACTGCTCCTCGCTGCTCGGGAACACCTGGTCGAGCATGCCCTGCACCCGCCCCATCGCCGCGTTGAGCGGGGTGCGCAGTTCGTGCGCCAGCATCGCGCTGGACTCGCGCACCTCGCGCTCGTACCGCTGCAGTTGCGCGCTCATGCCATTGAAGTCCGTCGCCAGCCCGGCCAGCTCGTCCGGTGCGCCGGGCACCACGCGCGCACGCGCGGCGAAATCGCCATCGCTGATCCGCCGCGCCGCCTCGGCCACATTGGAGAACTGCCGCGACAATGGTCGCGAAGCGAGCAGGCCGCAGACCACGATCACCGGGATCGACGCCAGCACCATGCCGGCCAGCAGCCACCAGTCGCGGCTGGCCAGCCCGGGCAGGAAGTCGGCCACGTCGTAATAGGTTTCGAACAGTTCCCACAGGCGCCGCGCATTGCTGTGCGGATCCTCGCGCAGCTGCAGCATCTCCTGCCGCGCCTGCGGCGGCAGGCGGCTCAGGGTGGAGACGTCCCAGATCGCGAAGCGCAGCACCATGCCCAGCGCGATCGCGATGATGGTCAGCACCGCCAGCGCGCTCATGCGCAGGCCTACCCATTGCCACAGCGGGGCGTGGCGTTTGCGGCGGAACCAGGCCCATTTCATCGGAAGCGGTAACCGATGGCGCGCACCGTCACCAGCAGCCCGGTGACCTGCTCGTGTTCCAACTTCTTGCGCAGGTTGTGCACGTGCGCATCCACCACCCGCTCCAGCGCATCGCTGTCGGGCAGGCAGATCTCCAGCAGTTCGCTGCGGGTGAAGGCCTTGAACGGCGTCTTCATCAGCGTCGCCAGGATGTTGAATTCGGTCGGGGTCAGTTCCAGCGCCACCTCCTGCCCGTCGGCGTCGCGCACGGTGGCGCGCACCGCGGCGGTGTCCACGATGAGGCGCTCGTGGCGCAGCGGCTCCTCGCTGGCGCGCGCCGGCCCGGCGCGGCGCAGCACCGCAAACACCCGCGCCACCACTTCCTTGGGGCTGTACGGCTTGACCACGTAGTCGTCGGCGCCGTAACGCAGCGCGCCGAGCTTCTCCGGTTCGTCGCCCATCGCGGTGACCATGATCACCGGCGTGTCGCTGCTGCGGCGGATCGTGGACAGCACCTCGGTGCCGCTGAGCCGCGGCAGCATCACGTCCAGCAGCACCAGGTCCGGCTTCCACTGCGCATGCACCGCCACCGCCTTCTGCCCGTCCTCGGCGATGGTGACCTCGAAGCCGTCGCGGCGCAGGTAGGCCTCGAGGATGCTGGCGCTGTCGGCATCGTCTTCGACCAGCAGGATCTTCTTCGCGTGCATTGCCCGGTGCCCGTGTTTGACGTCTTGATGGAATCTTGAAGATTCCTAGAAGGCGGCTTGAACATGCCCGCCGATGCTGGCAGTCGAGTTCGATCACCCGACCGCTGCCATGATTCTATCGTCCCTGCCGCTTCTCCCGTGTCGCACCCGCGTCCTGCTCGGCCTGCTCGCGCTCGCCCTGGGTGGCTGCTCCCTGGCGCCGGTCTACCAACGCCCGCAACCGGCCCTGCCGCCCACCTTCGGCGCGACCAACGCGACCGCGGCCGCCGCACCGGATCGCGGTGAGAGTGCGCTCACCGACCAGGAACTGCAGTTCGTACGGACATTCTCGCCGCAGCACGACCTGGCCCCGCTGCTGACCCAGGCGCTGGGCCATGACCCGGACTTCCGCAATGCCGTGCTGACCGTGCAGCAGGCGCGCGCCCAGTACCACATCGAACGCGCGCAGCAGCTGCCGCAGCTGGGCCTCGATGCCCAGGGCGCGCGCCGCAGCTACGACGACGCGGCCACGCAGGCGCGCTATGGCCAGAAGCTGAGTACCGTCGCGGTCGGCGTGGATGGCTTCGAACTGGACCTGTTCGGCAAGCTGGCCTCGCTGTCGGCGGCGGCGCAGCAGCGTTACCTGGCCTCCGAAGAAGGCCGCCAGGCGGCCCGCGGCGCGCTGATCGCCGAGGTGCTGCGCGCCTACACACTGGAGCGTGCTGCCCTGCAGAGCCAGCAGCAGGCGCAGACCATCGCCGAGCGCAGTGCGGCGCTGCTGGCGATCGCCACGCGCCAGCAGGCGGTCGGGCTGATCTCCCGCGATGCGCTGGACCGCCAGCGCCACGACGACGACCAGGCGCAGGCGCGCGCGCAGCAGGCCACCAGCGATCACGCCGCCGCTCGCCGCGCCCTGCAACTGCTCGCCGGCTACGCCACGCCGGACGGCGCCGGCACCTTGCAGGACCTGCTGCCGGGTGCCGGGCAGGACGACGGCCGCACCTGGCGCGACCTCGACTCGCAGCTGCTGCTGCAGCGCCCGGACATCCGCCAGGCCGAGGCCGAACTGCGCGCGCGCAATGCCGACATCGGCGCCGCACGCGCCGCCTTCTTCCCGTCGATCCGCTTGAGCACCTCGCTGGGTACCGCCAGCGAGGCATTGAACGGCCTGTTCATGCCAGGCAGCCGCACCTGGAGCTTCATGCCGCAACTGGTGCTGCCGCTGTTCGACGGCGGCCGCAACCGCGCCAACCTGGACATCGCACAGCTGCGCAAGGACGGCGCGGTGGCCGACTACGAGAAGACCGTGGAAGCGGCGTTCCGCGAGGTCGCCGATGCGCTGGATGCGCTGCCGGCGCTGCAGCAGCGCGAACGTGGCGAACGCACCAATCTCGAACGCGAACGCCAGCGCGTGGCGCGCCTGCAGCAGCGCGTCGCGCAAGGTCTGCAGGACCGCCCCGAGCTGCTGGCCGGCGACATCCAGGCCGCGCAGGCCGAACTGGAGCATCTGCAGGCGCGCCAGGACCTGCTGCTCGATCGCATCGCGCTGTTCCGCGCGTTCTACGGCGTGCCGCTGCCGCACGCGCCCTGATGACCTTTCCCCCGCACGAGGTTGCTCCGATGAAACATCTCCTGTCCGTTCTGTCGCCCACGCTGACCGTGGCGTTGCTGGCGCTGCCGCCCGTCGCGCACGCCGCAGACACCGATCCAGCCCCCAGCGCCGGCCTGTTCGGCGACCGCACCCAAGTGAGCGTGGGCGCCGGCGCCATGCTGACTCCGCGCTATCCCGGCTCCGCCGACCACCGCGTGCAGGCGGTGCCGGTGTTTTCGATACAGCGCGGCATCCTGTTCGCGGACACGCTGCGCGGCGCCGGCGTCCAGTTCCAGAACGCGCACGGCTTCTCCGCCAGCCAATCGTTCGGCTACGACCTGGGCCGCCTGCAGCGCAACAGCAGCTGGCGCCCCGGCTCCAAGCGCCTGGCCGGCATGGGCGACGTGCCCGGCGCGATCACCGCGCGCAGCCTGGTCATGCAGCAGCTCACCCCGTACCTGGCGCTGGACGCCGAGGCGGAGTTCGCGCTGAAGGACGGTGCGCGCCGCAACCGCTACCGCGCCGGCGCGCGCTTCACCCTGATGCAGGCGGCGGCCGACAACGTGACCCTGGACCTGGACGCGCACGTCGGCGACCGCCGCTTCAACCAGGCGTACTTCGGCGTCACCGAGGCGCAAAGCCTGACCAGCGGATTCCAACCGCACCGCGCCGATGCCGGCGTGTACGCCTACACCGTCGGCGCCGAATGGGATCACACCCTGTCGCCGCACTGGACAGCCTCGCTGCTGCTCAACGCCACCCGCTACGTCGGCCCCGCCGACGGCAGCCCGGTGGTGCGTCGCCGCGCCGCTGCCGGCGGCGGCGCCACCGTCACCTACACCTTCTGAACGTTCTCGGGACACCGCCGATCATGACCCTGCGCCCCACCCTGCTTCTCACGCTGTGCCTGCCGCTCGCCGTGCTGGCGCTGTCCGGCTGCGGCCGCGAGGCCGCACCGCCCGCCGACGCGCCGCGCGCGGTCAAGCTGGAAACCGTCGGCAGCGATGCCGCGCGCGACAGCACCCGCTACCTCGCCCAGGTGCGCCAGCAACAACGCGCCGATCTCGGCTTCGAAGGCGGCGGCCGCATCGCCGCCATCGCCGTGGACGTGGGCGACCGCGTGCGCACCGGCCAGGTGCTCGCACGCCTGGACCCGGAACCGAACAACCTGCGCCTGCAGCAGGCCGAGGCCGGCGTCGGCATCGCCGCGGCAGACCTGCAGCAGCAGCAGACCCAGCTCGCCCAGCAGCAGGCCATGTTCGACGACGGCGCCGCCGCGGCCGCGACCCTGACCGCGGCCAAGAGCGCCTTCGCCGCGGCGCAGGCGAAGGTCCGCAGCGCGCAGTCGGACCTGGCGCTGGCGCGCCGCGCGGTGCGCCAATCGGAACTGCGCGCACCGTTCGACGGCAGCGTGGTGGCACGCCTGCAGCAGCCCGACAGTCTTGTGAGCGCGG
>NZ_AQOI01000661.1:0-5517 GCF_000364665.1 Xanthomonas sp. SHU 199 | reverse complement strand
CCAGCCGGTCCTGCAACTGGACGGCGCCGATCGCGCGCAGGTGCTGGCGACGCTGCCGGCCGATCGCGCGGCAACGCTGCAACCGGGCCAGCGCGTCCTCGCCTACCGCAGCAGCGCGCCGCAGCAGGCGCTGCCGCTGCGCCTGCGCAGCGTGTCCGAACGCGTGGACGGCGGGGCCACCGTGCAGGCGCTGTTCGACAGCACCGGCGCCGATGCCGCGCAGCCGCGCAGCGGCGAATCGCTGCTGCTGGCCCTGCCCGACAGCGCCGCCGATCAGGCGCCGAGCGTGCCGTTGAGCGCGCTGATCCCGAGCATGGCCGACGGCCAGACCATGTTGTTCGTATACCGCCAGGACAGCGGCAGCGTGCGCCGCCGTCAGGTCGTCACCGGGCACGCCGAGGGCGGCCGCGTGCAGATCCTGCGTGGCCTGGCTCCGGGCGAGCGCATCGTCGCCGCCGGCGCCGCCTTCCTTCACGACGGCCAGCACGTCGTGCCGTTCCGTCCCACCACCCGCCTCGGCACCACCTCGCCATGAACCTGACCCGCGCCACCTTGCAATCGAGCCGCCTGGCGCTGTTCAGCGCCGCCCTGATCCTGATCGGCGGCATCGTCACCTTTCTCGGTTTTCCCTCGCAGGAGGAACCCAGCGTGACCGTGCGCGATGCGATCGTGCAGGTCGGTTACCCCGGCATGCCCAGCGAGCGCGTGGAGAACCTGCTCGCGCGTCCGCTGGAGGAACGGCTGCGCGAAGTCAGCGGGCTGAAGAAGATCGTCACCACCATCCATCCCGGCAGCGCCATCGTGCAGGTCACCGCGCAGGACAGCGTCAAGGACCTGCCGGCGCTGTGGCAGCGGGTGCGCAGCAAGGCGGCCGAGGCCGGTGCCGAGCTGCCCGCGGGTACGCAGGGGCCGCTGGTCGACGACGACTTCGGCCGCGTCGCCATCGCCTCGATCGCGGTCACCGCGCCCGGTTTCAATACCGCGGAGATGCTCGGGCCGCTGCGGCAGATGCGTGCGCAACTGTACGCCGTGCCGGGCGTCGAGCGGGTCACCTTCCACGGTCTGCGGGACGAACGCGTCTATGTCGCCTTCGACCGCACCAAATTGGGCGAGGCCGGCCTCACCCCGGCCGCGGTCGCGCAGCAACTGCGCGCGCAGAACGTGGTCGCCGGCGGCGGCCTGGTCGCCGCGTCGGGCATGGCGATGACCCTGACCACCTCCGGCGAAGTGCGCGACCTCGACGACCTGCGCAATGCCCCGATCGCGACGCAGGGCGCCGACGGCCCACGGCAGATCCCGCTGGCGCAGCTGGCGCGGATCGAGCTGATGCCGGTGGATCCGCCGGAGGCCGGCGCCATCTACCAGGGCCAGCCGGCGGTGGTGGTGGCCGTGTCGATGGCCCCGGGCAACAACGTCGCCGAGGTGGGCAAAGCGCTGCGCCGCACCCTGGGCGAGACCGCCAAGATGCTGCCGGTGGGTTTCGCGCAGCACGTGGTCACCTTCCAGGCCGACGTGGTCGAGCGCGAGATGGGCAAGATGCATCACGTGATGGGCGAGACCATCGTCATCGTGATGGCGGTGGTGATGCTGTTTCTCGGCTGGCGCACCGGCCTGATCGTCGGCGCGATCGTGCCGCTGACCATCCTCGGCGCACTGATCGCGATGCGGGCGCTGAACGTGGAACTGCAGACCGTGTCCATCGCCGCGATCATCCTGGCGCTGGGCCTGCTGGTGGACAACGGCATCGTCATCGCCGAGGACATCGAACGGCGCCTGGCCGCAGGCGAGGAACGCCGCGCCGCCTGCGAGGCCGCCGGCCGCAGCCTGGCGATCCCGCTGCTGACCTCTTCCCTGGTGATCGTGCTGGCGTTCTCGCCGTTCTTCTTCGGCCAGACCAGCACCAACGAATACATGCGTTCGCTGGCGATCGTGCTGGCGGTGACCCTGCTCGGCTCCTGGCTGCTCAGCATCACCATCACCCCGCTGCTGTGCATGTACTTCGCCCGCGCGCATCTCGCGCCGGCCGATGGACATGGCGACAGCTACACCTCCAAGCCGTACCGGCTTTACCGGCGCACGATCGAGGCGCTGCTGGCGCACAAGGCGCTGTTCCTGGGCAGCATGCTCGCCCTGCTCGCCCTGGCGGTGACGGTGCTGGCCTCGGTGCCGTACAGCTTCCTGCCCAAGTCCGACCGCCTGCAGTTCCAGATGCCGGTGACCCTGCAACCGGGCAGCGATGCGCGCGAGACCCTGCGCACCGTGCAGTCGATCAGCCAGTGGCTGGCCGACCGCCGGCAGAACCCGCAGATCGTCGACAGCATCGGCTACGTCGCCGACGGCGGCCCGCGCATCGTGCTCGGGCTGAACCCGCCGCTGCCGGCGGCCAACATCGCCTACTTCACCGTCAGCGTGCGGCCGGGCAGCGACATCGATGCGCTGATCGCCAAGGTGCGCTCCCACCTGCGCCAGGCCTACCCTGCAGTGCGGGCCGAGCCCAAGCGCTTTTCGCTGGGCTCGACCGAATCCGGCGTGGCGATCTACCGGGTGATCGGCCCGGACGAGACGCAACTGCGCCGGATCGCCGCCGGCATCGCCCACGCCTTGCGTGCGCTGCCCGGCACGCTGGACGTCAGCGACGACTGGGACAGCCGCATTCCGCGCTACGTGGTGCAGGTGGACCAGGCCAAGGCGCGCCGCGCTGGCGTCGCCAGCGAGGACATCGCCCAGGCGCTGCAACTGCGCTACAGCGGCGTGGACGCCTCGGTGATCCACGACGACGGCAGCAACGTGCCGATCGTGCTGCGCGGCGACAGCGACCCGCGTGCACGCAGCGGCAATCCCGGCGACACCCCGATCTACCCGTCCTCCGGCGCCGCGCCGCTGCCGCTGTCGGCGATCGCCGACATCCAACTGAGTTCGGAACCCTCGACGATCCAGCGCCGCAACCTGAGCCGCGCCATCACCATCACCGGCCGCAACCCGGACCTGACCACCGACCAGGTGGTGGCCGCGCTGGCCGACAAGGTGGCGGCGCTGCGCCTGCCGCCGGGCTACCGCATCGAGATGGGCGGCGAACTGGAGGACGCCGCCGAAGCCAACCAGGCGCTGCTGGAGTACATGCCGCATGCGCTGGGCGCGATCCTGCTGCTGTTCGTCTGGCAGTTCAATTCGTTCCGCAAGCTGTTCATCGTGGTCGCCAGCATTCCGTTCGTGCTCATCGGCGCCACCCTCGCCCTGCTGGTCACCGGTTATCCGTTCGGCTTCATGGCCACCTTCGGTCTGCTCGCGCTGGCCGGCATCATCGTCAACAACGCGGTGCTGCTGCTCGAACGGATCGAGGCCGAACTGGCCGATGGCCTGAGCCGGCACGAGGCGGTAATCGCCGCAGCGGTCAAGCGCCTGCGCCCGATCGTGATGACCAAGCTGACCTGCATCGTCGGCCTGATCCCGCTGATGCTGTTCGCCGGCCCGCTGTGGACCGGCATGGCCATCACCATGATCGGCGGCCTGGCCCTGGGCACGCTGGTGACCCTGGGGGTGATTCCGGTGCTGTACGACCTGCTGTTCGCACGCCGCGCCGGCACTCCAGTGAAGGTCGCGGCATGAAGCGGCGGCGCTGGCACCGCGCGATCCTGGCCTGTGTCGTGCTGTGCATGGCGCTGTGCACCGGCGGCTGTGCCAGCGTCACCCTGCAACGCGTGGATGCGGCGCGCTACATCCAGGCCAAGCGCGGCGACGCGCTGAGCAGCGCGCGCCCCAGCGATGCCGCGCTACAGACGCTGAATGTGGCCGGCCTCGACGCGGCACGTTGCACGGCGACGGTGCCGCCATGCATCGACCGGTTGCTCGGCAATGCCGACATGGACCAGGAGCGTACCCTGGCGACGGCGGCGGAACTGTCGCTGCTGGCCGCGCAACGCGCCGCCAGGCAGCACCCGGCCAGCGATGCCACGCTGGCCGCCTGGCTGCAGACCGCGCGTTACGCCTACGCCTACCTGTTCTTCAGCGCACGCACGCCCAGCGAACGCGCCTTCGAAGAACGCCAGACCCAGGTGCGCGACTACTACAACTACGCCGTGCAGCAGTCGGTGACCGCGTTGTTCGCCCGCTACCGGCGGCATCCGCCGGCCACGCACGAGGCCGGCGCGCAGATCGCCGCCCTGCCCGACTGGACGGTGACGCTGGATGCCAGCGGCGTCGGCAACCCGCAGGACATGCCGATGCCCGAGACGATGCTGGCGGCCAGCGGCCTGCGTTTCGATGGGCTGCGCAGCGTGTATCGGCGCGATGGCTTCGGCGCAGAGATGGTCGCGGTCCTGCCGCAGCCGGCGGCGGAGGCCATCCGCAGCACCGACGCCGCTCCTGTCTACAGCGACATGCCCACCCCCAACCTCACGGTGTTGCTGCGTTTCGATGGCCGCACGCTCAAGCAGGTGCTGGCCAGCCACAGCGCGCACGTGGAAGTCCACGACCCCTCGCTCGGCGATCGGGTCACGATGGGCGGTGTCGACGTGCCGCTGGCGGCCAATTTCAGCGCCGGCTACGGCGTGTGGATGGCGCGCGCCGGTTTCGCCGCGCAATCGCTGCGCACCCTGCTCGGCCTCGGGCACGGCATCGACCGGCCGCACGTGTTCCTGACCCAGCCCTACGATCCGAACCGGCGCGTGCTGGTGCTGCTGCACGGGCTGGCCAGCAGCCCGGAAGCCTGGGTCAACCTGGCCAACGACCTGCTCGGCGATCCGCAGGTCCGCGCGCGCTATCAGATCTGGTTCGTCTACTACCCGACCAACCTGCCGATTCCCTACACCCACCTGCAGGTTCGCAACGCCCTGGAGCAGACGCTGGACCAGTTCGATCCGCAACGCCGCAGCGTCTCCGCACATGACATGGTGCTGATCGGGCACAGCATGGGCGGCGTGCTGGCGCGCTTGATGGTGTCTTCCAGCGACGGCGAGCGGCTGTGGCGAACCCTGTTCGACGGGGCGGCGCTGGATCCGCAGGCGCGCCAGGCACTGCACGCCAGGCTCGGACCGATGCTGCAGTTCGCACCGATGCCGGAAGTCTCCGAGGCGATCTTCCTGGCCACCCCGCAGCGCGGCACGCCCGAGGCCGCCGGCACGGTGGGCGAACTGGCACGCGCCGTGATCGGCCTGCCACGGCGCGTGCTCGACCAGTTCCAGGACATCGCGGGCAAGAACATGCTCGACGGGCTGCCCAACAGCATCGACAGCCTCAGCGACCACGACCCTTTCATCCTCGCCGCAGCGCAGTTGCCGATCTCACCACAGGTGACCTATCACTCCATCATCGGGCAGGAGGATCCGCGCGTGCCGCTGGCGCAGTCCAGCGACGGCATCGTGCCGTACTGGAGCGCCCACCTGCCCGGCGCCGCCTCGGAAACGGTGATCGTCTCCGGGCACAGCGTGCAACGCACGCCGCAGGCGATCCTGCAGATCCGCCGGCTGCTGCATTGAACTGGCGCAGCGCTAGCCCCTCAGCGATGCAGCACCAGCCCCA
>NZ_AQOI01000660.1:0-372 GCF_000364665.1 Xanthomonas sp. SHU 199 | reverse complement strand
AGGGGTTGGGGTGAGGGTACGGGGCGCGCAGCGCCTGCACCAATCTGCCCATGCGAGGCGACGCCCGGACCCTCATCCGCCCCTACGGGGCACCTTCTCCCGGAGGGAGAAGGGAGCAGCCAAAGCCCCTCTCCCCTCGGGAGAGGGGTTGGGGTGAGGGTACGGGCGCCCTCGCACATCCTGGATGCAGGCAGACAAGGAACAGCAGCACCACTCGCTCGAAGAAGCCAGCAATCCACCCGGCTTCCAGCGCATGCTTGCCGCATCTCGCAGCCGCCGCACACGGCCGCCGCACGCATAAAAAAACACCCGGCAGTGCCGGGTGTTTTCGAAAAGTGGCGTCCCCACGGGGATTCGAACCCCGGTCGCCAC
>NZ_AQOI01000659.1:0-1549 GCF_000364665.1 Xanthomonas sp. SHU 199 | reverse complement strand
TTCAAGATCGACCAGCAGGCGCCGACGGCACCGCGCCGCGCCGCGCCGCCGGCCGCGCTCGCCAGCGTCGGCGCCAAGCGACCGGCCAAGATTCCTGCACCGCCAGCGGCCGCACGCCGGCCGGTGGCCGTTGCTGCAGCCAAGACCACAGACGTGGTTGCAGGCGGCAACGACTGGCAGGAGTTCTGATCGCGCTTCACCACGCATCCCACTGACACGGGTAACGAAGCCCGGGAGCGCCAGCTCCCGGGCTCTTTTTTTGAGTCATTCCACACGGCTGGAGGCGAATCGACGGGCGTGGCGCCCGGAAAAAGCGCGACGCCTATCCCTGTCGGAGTGAAGTCAACGTGAAGCGCATCTAAATCCCCACCATCCCGCCTTAAAGAACAGAGCACACACGCCGATACGGCGTGAGCACACAAAAATTGTCTACAAATTTGAACAAGAGTTGTCACAAGGCGACTGGAGCAAAGAAAGGCCAAATCGCCGTATAAGTTTCAATCGCAAGCATCTATTAAATCTACAAAAACTATCAATTGCATGTTTTCGATGTGCAGACGAAATAGATAGGCACCACCCATCGCCTCCGCGGACATCGACTCAGGCAAGGGGTACGCCATCCCCAACGCTTCACCTTTCCACCAGGACCACGACGATGACGCTCAAGAATCTCAGTCTTTCCGCCAGGCTCGCGCTCAGTTTCGCGATCATCGTGCTGATCACGGTGATCATCGGCTCGATCAGCCTGAGCAGCCTCTCTTCGCTCAACAACGCCGCCGACATGAACGACCACACCTACAAGGTGATGGGCACCGGCGACATGATGGAAATCGATGCCCTCAACGTCGAGACCGGTGCGCGTGGCTATCTGCTGTCGGGTAACAAGGACCACCTGCAGCCGTTCACCAACGGCCTGGCCGCGTTCGACAAGAACTATGCCGAAGCCAAGCGCCTGACGGCGGACAATCCGCGCCAGCAGGCGCGGCTGGAAAAGCTGCATGCCGCGTTCGACAACCTCGCCGGCGTGGAGAAACAGATCACCGCATTGCGCGCGCAGTCCAACGATCCCGCGCAGATCGCCGCCGAGTTCAGCCGGGCCCGCGACCGCAAGGCGATGCAGGAGATCCGCGGCCTGCTGGGCGACTTCAGCAACGAGGAGCGCGGCCTGCTGGCCAAGCGCACCGAGACCCTGACCGCCGTGCGCGCGCAGAACAAGTGGGCGGTCCTGCTGGGCAACCTGCTGGTGATCGTGGCCGCGGTCGGCATGGCGATCGTGATCCGCCGCCAGTTGCTCAAGCGCCTGGGCACCGCGATCGGCGTGGCCGACGCCATCGCCCGCGGCAAGCTCGACAATGCGATCGACCTGCGCAGCAAGGACGAGGCCGGCGTGCTGCTGCTGAGCATGGACAAGATGCAGAGCCAGTTGCAGGCGGTGCTCGCCGCGCAGGCCGAGATGGCCCAGCGCCACGACGCCGGCCAGATCAGCTACCGCATGGACGAAACCGTGTTCCCGGGCGACTACGGGCGTATGGTCCGCGACAGCAACGCG
>NZ_AQOI01000658.1:0-909 GCF_000364665.1 Xanthomonas sp. SHU 199 | reverse complement strand
CCAGTTCCAGGGCGTGTTCGCCACCATGCGCGACGATGCCAACGCCACCGCGGAACAGCTCGCGGCGATCGTCGCGCGGATCCAGACCGCGGCAGTCAGCATCAACGGCGCCGCCAGCGAGATCGCCGCCGGCAACGACGATCTGTCGCGCCGGACCGAACAACAGGCCGCCAGCCTCGAAGAAACCGCCGCGTCGATGGAGGAACTGACCTCCACCGTCAAGCAGAACGCCGAGCACGCCCGCCAGGCCAACCAGCTCGCCACCGGTGCAGCCACGGTTGCCTCGCAGGGCGGCGCGGTGGTCGGCCAGGTGGTCGAGACCATGAGCGGGATCGAGGCGTCCTCGAAGAAGATCGCCGACATCATCAGCGTCATCGACGGCATCGCCTTCCAGACCAACATTCTTGCCTTGAATGCGGCAGTGGAAGCGGCGCGTGCCGGCGAGCAGGGCCGCGGCTTCGCCGTGGTCGCCAGCGAAGTGCGCACCCTCGCCCAGCGCTCGGCCAACGCCGCCAAGGAGATCAAGGGTCTGATCGACGACTCCGTCGGCCGTGTCGCCCAGGGCTCGGCGCTGGTCGACCAGGCGGGCAAGACCATGCAGGAGATCGTGACCTCGGTGCAGCGCGTGACCGACATCATGGGCGAGATCGCCGCCGCTTCGCAGGAACAGTCCGCGGGCATCGAGCAGGTCAACCAGACCGTCACCCAGATGGACGAGACCACTCAGCAGAACGCCGCGCTGGTCGAAGAAGCCACCGCCGCCGCACGTTCGATGGAAGAACAGGCCGGCCAGCTGAGCCAGGCCGTGGCGGTGTTCAAGATCGAGGCGAGCAGCGCCCCGCTCGGCCATCCGGCTGTCCCCAGCGCACCGAGCCGCCCGGCCGCCCGGTCGGCGGCCAAGCCGGTGGC
>NZ_AQOI01000657.1:0-1070 GCF_000364665.1 Xanthomonas sp. SHU 199 | reverse complement strand
TCGGCGCGCACCACCAGGCCTTCGCCGGCGCGCTGCACGAAGCCGGCGCCGGCCTGCACGTTGGCGCGCTGCAGGGCGGTGACCAGGTCGGCCAGGCCCAGGCCGTGCGCGGCCAGCCGCGCCGTGTCCGGATGCACCCCGTATTCCTTGACGTAGCCGCCGACCGTATCCACGCCGGCCAGTCCCGGGCTGGCGCGCATCTGCGGCGCGATGATCCAGTCCTGCACGGTGCGCAGATAGGTGGCGCGCTCCTGCGGCGTGCGCAGCAGTTCGCCGTCCGGCGTGCGATAGACCGCGCCGGCCTGCCAGCCCGCCGCGCCCGGCCGGGCCAGCCGGGACGGATCGAACGCGGTGAAGTCCACCGTCCACATCAGTACCTCGCCCAGGCCGGTGGTCACCGGCGACAGCCGCGGCGTCACGCCGTCGGGCAACGCCTCGGCCGCCTCGCGCATGCGTTCGGCCACCTGCTGGCGGGCGAAGTAGAGGTCGGTCGCATCGGTGAAGATCGCGGTGACCTGCGAAAAGCCGTTGCGCGACAGCGAGCGGGTGGCGGTCAGGCCGGGGATGCCGGCCAGCGCGGTTTCCAGCGGGTAGGTCACCTGCCGCTCGATCTGCTCCGGGGTCAGGGCCGGCGCCACCGTGTTGAGCTGCACCTGGCGGTTGGTGATGTCCGGTACCGCGTCGATCGGCAGCCTGCCCAACTGGAACAGGCCCACGGCGGCGAGCAGCGCGGCCAGCGCCACCACCAGCCAGCGGTGGCGCACGGCGGTGTCGATGATCAGCTTGAACATGGTCGCCTCCTCAGTGGCCGTGGTCGGCGTCGCCCTTGGCCAGTTCGGCCTTGAGCAGGAAGGCGTTGGCGCCGACGATGCGTTCGTCGCCGCGCAGTCCGCCGAGGATCTCGATGCGGTCGCCGGCGCGCCGCCCGACCAGCACCGGCTGCGCCTTGAAGCCGCCCGCGACCGCCACGAACACCGCGTTGCGGCCCTCGACGGTCTGCACCGCATCGGCGGGGACGCTGAGCGCGCTGTCCTGGCCGTCGGTGACCAGCACCGCCGAGACCGGCGAGC
>NZ_AQOI01000656.1:0-674 GCF_000364665.1 Xanthomonas sp. SHU 199 | reverse complement strand
CCCGCAGCGCGCGCGTCGGCGCCTGCCGCGACGGCGGCGGCCGAGGCGCATGCGCGGATCCTGGCGACGATCCGGGCGATCCCGCCGGGCCAGGTGCGCGGCTATGGCGAGGTGGCGATGCTGGCCGGGTTGCCGGGACGTGCGCGGCTGGTGGCGCGCCTGCTCGGCGGCAATGCCGATGCCGCGCTGCCCTGGCACCGGGTGCTGCGCAGCGACGGCCGCATCGCCTTTCCGGAAGGCTCGCGTGGCTATCGCGAGCAATGTCAGCGCCTGCGCGCCGAAGGCGTGGCGGTGCAGGGCGGACGGGTGAAGCGTGCGCCGGCGCCGGCGCGCGATCTCGATGCCGAGGTGTGGGGGCCGCGCTAGCGAGGTGCGCCAGAACTGCGGGGCTAGTGTCTCGAAGCGCAGAAGACTCCGGCTGTGAAGGGCTTAGCCCCTCTCCCTGCGGGAGAGGGGTTGGGGTGAGGGTTGGGCGCGAAGCGTATGCGGTGTTTCGACTGCACGAGGCTGCGCGCCGTTACCCTCATCCGCCCCTTCGGGGCACCTTCTCCCGGAGGGAGAAGGGACGTACAAGCCCCTCTCCCTGCGGGAGAGGGGTTGGGGTGAGGGCCGGGGCGCGAAGCGCACGCGTTGTTTGGGCTGCACGAGGCTGCGCCCGTACCCTCATCCGCCCC
>NZ_AQOI01000655.1:0-9354 GCF_000364665.1 Xanthomonas sp. SHU 199 | reverse complement strand
CGAGCGCGGCGGCGGCACCGACGCCCTGCAGCGCCCGCCACAGGTCGATCGCCGCGACCGAGCCGGCCACGGCCACGCCCAGGCTGGCGCTGGCGAACAGGGCCAGACCGCCGAGGAACACCCGGCGCCGCCCATGCCGATCGGCGAGCGCACCGGCGGCCAGCAGCAGGCTGCCGAAGCTGAGCATGAAGGCGTTGGTGATCCAGGCCAGGGCCAGCGCGCTACCGCCCAGGGCCGCGCCGATCGCCGGGGTGGCGACGGCACCGCCGGAGAAGTTCAGCGGCAGCGCCAGGGCGGCCAGGCACACCGCGGCCAGGGCGGCGCCGCGGCGCGGCAGGGGAGTGGAATCGGGAGGCGAAGCGGAGGTCATCGGAGCGGCTCTGGCGGCGGATGTCGGAAGGCCACTAGAGATACCGGGGCGGCAATTCGCGAAAAAGGCCGCGATCCTCCGCGCTTTGCGGAATGGAACGCTCTAATATCGCCAGATGGATCGCCTCACCGGCATCGTCGCCTTCGTCCGGGCCGCCGAACAGCGCAGCTTCGTCGGCGCCGGCCGCGTGCTCGGCATCTCGGCCTCGGCGGTGGGCAAGAGCGTGGCCGGGCTGGAGCGCGCGCTCGGCGTGCGCCTGCTGCAGCGGACCACCCGCCGCATCGCGTTGACCGCCGAAGGCGCGCTGTTCCTGGAGCATTGCCAGCGCGTGCTGGCCGATCTGCGCGAAGCCGAGGAGGCGCTGGCGCAGACCCGGCAGGCGCCGCGCGGGCGGCTGCGGGTCGGCCTGCCGACCATCGGCTACCGCTTCCTGGTGCCGCTGCTGCCGGAGTTCCGCCAGCGCTATCCGGACGTGGCGCTGGACCTGGAGTTCGACGACCGCGTGGTCGACCTGCTCGAGCACGGCCTGGACGCGGTGATCCGCAGCGGCGTGCAGGCCGACTCGCGGCTGCTGGCGCGGCGCCTGGGGCCGTTCCGTTTCTGCCTGTGCGCGGCGCCGGACTACCTGCGCCGCCGCGGCGTGCCGCAGACCCCGGCAGAGCTGGCCGCGCACGACGGCGTGCTGTTCCGCGTTCCCGACACCGGCAAGCCGCAGGACTGGCCACTGGCGGAACCGGTATCGCTGCCAGCGGCGGTGCTCACCTGCAACAACATGGAAGCGGTGCGCGCCGCGGCGATCGCCGGCCTGGGCATCGCCTGCATGCCGGCGTTCCTGGCGCAGGACGCGTTGGCCGATGGCCGCCTGCAGTCGGTGCTGGACGCGCACCTGACCGACGGCGGCGCGTTCTTCGTGGTGTGGCCGTCGCGTCGGCAACTGTCGCCGAAGCTGCGCGTGTTCGTGGATTTCCTGGCCGAACGGCTGTTCCGCACCGATTGACGCCACGTCGTGTGCCGGGCGACGCGCGCTGTCGCAGCCGCTGCGCCGCCGCACCGGCTAAAATGCGCGGGTGGATGTCTCTCATTTGCTCGACGATCTGAACCCCGCCCAGCGCGAGGCCGTTTCCGCCGCGCCCGGCCATTATCTGGTCCTGGCTGGCGCCGGCTCCGGCAAGACGCGCGTGCTCACCCATCGCATCGCCTGGTTGCACCAGGTGCATGGCGTGCCGGTGCACGGGATCCTGGCGGTCACTTTCACCAACAAGGCCGCGGGCGAGATGCGCCACCGCGCCGACCTGCAGTTGCGCAACGGCAGCCGCGGCATGTGGATCGGTACCTTCCACGGCCTGGCGCACCGCCTGCTGCGCCTGCATTGGCAGGACGCGAAGCTGCCCGAGAGCTTCCAGGTGCTCGACGCCGACGACCAGCTGCGGCTGGTCAAGCGCGTGGTGCAACAGCTGGAGCTGGACGAAGGCAAGTACCCGCCCAAGCAGATCGTGTGGTGGATCAACCAGCAGAAGGACGAAGGCCGCCGCGCCCAGCACATCCAGCCGGAACCGCGCGACGAGTGGGTCACCACCCTGCGCAACGCCTATGCGCTGTACCAGGAGCGCTGCGACCGCGCCGGCCTGGTCGATTTCGCCGAACTGCTGCTGCGCGCACACGAACTGCTGCGCGACACCCCGGCATTGCTGGCGCACTACCGCGCCCGCTTCGGCGAGATCCTGGTCGACGAGTTCCAGGATACCAACGCCATCCAGTACGCGTTCGTGCGCGTGCTCGCCGGCGACAGCGGCCACGTGTTCGTGGTCGGCGACGACGACCAGGCGATCTACGGCTGGCGCGGCGCCAAGGTCGAGAACGTGCAGCGCTTCCTCACCGATTTCCCCAGCGCGCAGACCATCCGCCTGGAGCAGAACTACCGCTCCAGCGCCAACATCCTCAACGCCGCCAACGCGGTGATCGCGCACAACCCCGACCGCATCGGCAAGCAGCTGTGGACCGATTCGGGCGATGGCGAGCCGATCGACCTGTACGCGGCCTACAACGAGGTGGACGAGGCGCGCTACGTGGTCGAGCGCGTGCGCCAGTGGGTGCGCGACGGCGGCAGCTACAGCGAGGCGGCGGTGCTCTACCGCAGCAACGCGCAGTCGCGCGCCTTCGAAGAGGCGCTGATCGCCGAACAGGTGCCATATCGGGTCTATGGCGGCATGCGTTTCTTCGAGCGCGCCGAAATCAAGGACACCCTGGCCTATCTGCGCCTGGTCGCCAATCGCGCCGACGATGCGGCGTTCGAACGCGCGGTCAACACCCCGCCGCGCGGCATCGGCGACCGCACCCTGGACGAAGTGCGGCGTTTGGCGCGCGCGCAGTCGCTGTCGCTGTGGGCGGCGGCGCAACAGGCCGCGCAGCAGGGCGGCGACCTGGCCGCACGCGCGCGCAACGCGCTGGGCCAGTTCCTCGGCCTGATCGAGCAACTGGCCCTGGACGTGGCCGGGCTGCCGCTGCCCGAACAGATCGACCAGGTGCTGGCGCGCTCCACCCTGCGCGAGCACTGGGGCAAGGAAAGCCGCGGCGGGCTGGATTCGGAATCGCGCACCGACAACCTCGACGAACTGGTCTCGGTGGCCTCGCGCTTCGTGCGCGCCGACGGCGACGAGGACGCCGACGAAGGCCGCCAGGCGATGACCGAACTGGTCGCGTTCCTGGCCTATGCCTCGCTGGAGGCCGGCGAAGGCCAGGCCCAGGCCGGCGAAGAAGGTGTGCAGTTGATGACCCTGCATTCGGCCAAGGGCCTGGAATTCCCGATCGTGTTCCTGGCCGGCATGGAAGACGGCCTGTTCCCCAGCGCGCGTTCGCTGGAAGAGAGCGGGCGCCTGGAGGAAGAGCGGCGCCTGGCCTACGTCGGCATCACCCGTGCCCGCCACAAGCTGGTGCTGAGCTATGCCGAGTCGCGGCGCATCCACGGTCAGGACAACTACAACGTGCCCTCGCGCTTCCTGCGCGAGATCCCGCGCGAGTTGCTGCACGAAGTGCGGCCGAAGGTGCAGGTGTCGCGCAGCGCCTCGCTGGGCGCGCCGCGCAGCCTCGGGCACAGCGTGATCGAGGCCCCGGCGATCAAGCTCGGCGCCAACGTGCAGCACCCCAAGTTCGGCGGCGGCGTGGTCATCGACTACGAAGGCAGCGGCGCCCACGCCCGCGTGCAGGTGCAGTTCGACGAAGCCGGCGCCAAGTGGCTGGTGATGGCGTACGCCAATCTGACCCTGTTGTAGGTGCGCTCTTCGGTCCCGTCTGCGGACGCGGCGGGATGGCGACAGGCTCGACGTTCTAAATGTCTTCAATAGAAGACTTAAAGCTGCATAAGATTCATAATTGAAGACTATTCTTCGATTTGCGGCCGATGTCTGCCGCGGTATGATGTATCCGATTAATTGCATAAACGCTGTTTGCGTATCGGATTGAAGACATGGCTGCTTACGACAGGTTGTCGCCATTGGCGAGCTCGGCCATCACGTCGCTGGGAGACGTCATTCGTCGCGGCCGTAGAGCCCGGACGATGACCCAGGAGGAACTGGCCGAGCGTGCCCGGGTCAGCCGTCTGACCGTCCTCAAGATCGAATCGGGCAATCCCGGCGTCGCCATCTGGGCGTGGGTCAGCGTCATGGAAGTGCTGGGCCTGCTTGGCACATTGCAGGCATTGCACGATCCGGTGGCGCAGGCCATGGATGCGGCGCATGGACGCCGGGTGCGCAAGCGCGATCTGCGCAAGAAACTGGATTTCTGACGATGCCGGTCCACGAACGTTACGTCATGATCCGCCTTGAGGGAGCCGATCAGGACGTGCCCGCAGGGCTGCTGACGCTGGTGGAAACGCACGCCGCATCAGTCGGTAGCCGGTTTGCCTATGGCATGCGCTATTCCCGCCGCCCCGGCGCCATCGACGTCGATCCCCGCAGCCTGCGCCTGGACGAAGTAGCGCCCGGTATCGAGGTCGCGCCGCCGGGCGATCTCGCCCTGTTCGGCGCCATCCGCGATGCCCTTCCCGATGCCTGGGGCCGGCGCGTGCTTGCCAACACGCTGCGCATCCAGGAAGGCCAACTCAACGACCGGGTGCTGATCGACAATTCCAGTCCCAACCGCAGCGGTGCCCTCGATTTCCGTCGCCGTCCCGAAGACGCGCCGCACGACAGCGGTCTGCTGCGGCCGATGCATCTGGATCACCTGCTCGATGCCGCCGAGCGAATCGAAGAGGGCGAGTCCGTTCCGCAACACTTGCTCGAGCTGCTGGGCGAGGCGCCCACGCTCGGCGGCATGCGGCCCAAAGCGGTGCTGGTCGATCAGGGGCGGCAGTGGTTGGCCAAGTTCCCGACCCGGCGCGATCCGTTCGACATTCCCTTGATCGAGCACGCCACGCTGGAACTGGCCCGTCTTGCCAAGATGGATGTTCCCGACACCCGGCTGATCGATGTGCCAGGTCGCGGGACGGTGATGATGATCGCGCGCTTCGATCGCGGCACCGAGGCCGAGGGCTATCGCAAATGGCATATGGTCAGTGCGCTGACGGCGCTGGGCGTGCATGAAATGGATTCGCCGAAGATGGCCTATGCGGACATCGCCGACGCGCTGGGCCGGCTGGGTGCGGCGGGACAGGTGACTGCCGATCGCCACGAACTGTTCCGGCGCATGGTGTTCAACATTCTGGTCTGCAACGACGACGACCATCTCCGCAACCACGCGCTTGTGCACCGTGGCGACTTCGGGGGCTGGCGCCTGAGTCCGCTCTACGACGTGGTTCCCAGGCCGAGCGGCGGCAGCGAGCGCTTCCTGCACCTGGGGATCGGCGCACAGGGGCGCCTGTCCACGCTCGACAACGCGCTCACGCACTGCGCGAGGTTTGCCCTCACCACCGCGGCCGCGGCAGCGGTGATCGATGAGGTGGCGGGCGTGGTGCGCGAGTGGAAAGGCCACTTCGAGGCGCAAGGCGTACCTGGTTCGCAGATCGACAAGGTGCAGAACGCATTCCGGCGGCCATCGCAGATCGGCCTGGCGCAAGTGAACCGGTTCCTGTAACGCGGTCTGCCGCTCGCGGCGGGCTGGCGCGACTGGCCGGGCAGGACGGGCAGGACGGGCAGGACGGGCATCTAAGCAGGGAGCATCCATGGTCTTGCTTCATGGTCCCTACGTCAGCGACCGCGGCCGCGCCAGGACGACAGGCGATGACCGAGCTGGTTGGGTTCCTGGCCTGTACCTCGCTGGAGAGCTGCGTAGGCCAGCACCGGTCTTACATGCCGCGCCCGGCGCATGCGTCAGCGTGGCGACGGCGCGGACGATGCCGCGACGCGGGTGAAGTAGTTGGTGCGCATCGTCGGTGTGCCGTCCGGCGCGAACGCGGACACGGTTTCGGTCATCGAGCGGCCGTCCGCGGCGACGGTGTAGATGCGGGTCGAGGCCACGCTCCTGTCCTTGGACAGCATCATCGCCAGCACGTTGGGCGCGGGCATCTGCAGCGCGAAGACATCGGTCTCGAAGTTGTTCTTCACCGGCGTGGTGCGGCCATCGAGCGCGGCGACGCCTTCGGCATGCATGGTGCCGCCGCCCTGTTCGGCAATGTCGACCTTGACCGCCCACTTGCCCTTGCCCGCCTCGCTGAAGCGCAGGGTGACCGCCTTGGGCCGGTCCTGGGATGCCCGATCCAGGCGCGCCACGTCCACGGCCCAGTTGCCGAGCAGGGGCGAGGGCGCAACGGGTGCGGCGGATGCGGACAGACACGGCGACAGCAGCGCCGCGAGCGCGACGGCGAATAGCAGTTTCATGCGACCTCCCGGGAATGGTGTGCGGCGATGAGGACAGCCAATGGTGTGCGCTGCGCGCGTTCGCTCGGTCGACCGTGCCGGGGTGCCGAAGAGTGCATCCGTGCGGCGGCATGACCGTCCTGCTCCAGGACGCGTGCGCCGCGACGCTGGCACCGCAGGCGCAGCGCAACAGGTCGGTGGTCAGGAGGCTGGGTCCGTCGCGCACACGGCCTCGCTCAGCCCGCGCCACGCCGTCGCCGCGCTTCCAGCAGCGCATAGCCGGTACAAGCCAGCAGTAGCGGGCCGAGGTAGTAGAAGGCGCGATAGGCCAGCAACGCCGCCAGCAGTTCCGCTTGCGGCGCCTGCGTCCCGAGCAGCGGCAGCACCACCGCTTCGAGCACGCCGATGCCGGCCGGCACGTGGGCGATGGCGGTGGCCACGGCCGCCGACAGCAGTGCGCCGAGCGCCGCGGTATAGGCCACGCCGGCCGGCATCAGCACGTACAGCAGGGCGCCCATCAGCGCCCAGTTGCCGGTGCCCAGGCCGAGTTGCAGCAGCGCCAGCGGCAACGGCGGCAGGTGCAGGACGTGGCCGCGCACCTGCAGCGTGCGGCCGTGCGCGCGCTGGCAGGCGATCAGATACGCCAGCACTGCGGCCAGCATCGCGGCGCCGACCCATGGCAGCACCGCGCCGCTCAGCGGCCACTGCGCCGGCGTGCGCAGGCGCCCGCTGACCAGCAGCACGCCGGTCAGCAGCAGATAGCCCATCCAGTTGGTGGCGATGGCGAAGCCGACCACGCGGCTGATCGTCGCCAGGCCCAGCCCGGCGCGTCCGTACAGGCGGTAGCGGATCGCGGTGCCGCCGATCAGCGCACCGACATTCAGGCTGAAAGCGTAGGCGATGTCCGCGATCGCCATGACCCGCGGCGTCGGCACCGCATGCGCCGCGTAACGTCGCGCGGCCAGGTCGTAGCCGGCATACAGCACGTAGCTGGCCAGGCTCAGGCCTGCGGCGGCGGCCAGGGTGCCGGCACCGTAGCCCGCCAGGGTGGTGCCGACCTGCGCCCAGTCCACGGTGCGCGCCGCACGTACCAGCAGGACCGCCACCAGGACCAGGAAGGCCAGATAGGCGAAGCGGCGCAGCATGCGCCAACGCGTGCGCGGATGGTTCATGGCGCGTGCCGCTTGCGCCGCAGCACCGCAGTGCGCGGCGTGCGCTTGGGCAGGCGGCTGGCCCACTGCGGCACGTTGCGCAGCACATGGAACAGCAGCGGCCGCAGTAGCGGTTGCCAGAAGCGTCCGTGTGGCACATGCGCCGGCACGACTTCGCGGCAGTGCCGTTGCATCAGTCGCTGCAGGCGCCCGTGCAGGTCGCGCGCGAAGGCGGCATCGCGGATCACCAGGTTGGCTTCCAGGTTCAGCGCCAGGCTCAGTGGATCGAGATTGCTCGATCCCACCGTGCTCCAGTGCCCATCGATCACCGCGACCTTGCCGTGGAACGGGCGCTCGCAGTACTCGAAGATCTGCACGCCGGCATCGACCAGATGCCGGTACAGCGCGCGTGCGGCGAACAACGCCAGCGGCGTGTCCGGTTGCCCCTGGAAGATCAGCTTCACCGCCACCCCGCGGCGCGCGGCCGCGCACAGGTCGCGCAGGAAGCCGTAGCCGGGGAAGAAGTAGGCGTTGGCGAGCACGATCTGGTGCCGCGCGTTGCGGAATGCCTGCCGGTAGGCGCGCTCGATGCTGCGCGAGCGGCCGGCGTTGTCGCGTGGCAGGAAGCACACCTCGGCCGCGCCGGCGGGCGGCACATCGACGTTCTCCTGCGGCACCCAACCCGCACCGGTACCGTGTGTGGCCAGGGTCCGGCGCACGAACGCGACCATATCCGCCACCACCGGGCCTTGTACCTCCACCGCGTAGTCCTGCTTGGCCTCCGGGCCGAAATCGGCCAGGTGATCGGCCGACCAGTTGATGCCGCCGATCATGCCGATCCGCCCGTCCACCACCAGCAGCTTGCGGTGCATGCGCCGGAACACGTTCAAACGCACGCCGAGCAGGGTCGGCTGCTGGTCGTACAGGCGCAGCTCGGCGCCGGCCTCGGTCAGTTCGCGCACGAAGCCGGGCGAGAGATCCGGCGAGCCGAACGCATCCACCAGCAGGTGCACGCGCACGCCGCGGCGCGCAGCGGCGACCAGGTGGTTCTTCAGCGCCAGGCCGACCTTGTCCTCGAACCAGATGAAGGTCTCCAGCAGCACCTCGTGCCGGGCCGCGTCGATCGCGGCGAAGGCGCGCGGAAAGTACGCATCGCCGTTCTCCAGCAACTGCAGGCGGTGGCCCTGGCGCCAGCGCGTGTCGCGGTTCGCTGCACGGCTCACAGCACGATCCTGGCGTGCAGCGGAGCGTGGTCGGACAGGTGCGACCATGGGCGGCCGGTCAACACCCGGGCGGCCTCGATGCGCACGTTGCGCAGGTAGATGCGGTCCAGCGGCAGCAGTGGCCAGCGCGCCGGGAAGCTGCGCGCCACGTGCCCGTGCAGGTGGGCGAAGGCCTCGGTCAGCCCGTGCCGCTGCAGCAGCGGATGCCCGCGCTGGCGCCAGTCGTTGAAGTCGCCGGCGACGATCAGTGGCGCCTGTGACGGCAGTTCGGCGATCAGCGCACCGAGCAGGCCGATTTGCCGACGCCGGTGCGCCTCGCGCAGGCCCAGGTGCACGCAGATCGCATGCACCGCCAGCGCATGCCCCGGGATCTCCAGCACCGCATGCAGCAGCCCGCGGTGCTCGTGGCCGGCGATGGAGACGTCGCGGTTGACGAAGGAGGCGATCGGGAAGCGCGACAGCAGCGCGTTGCCGTGGTGTCCATGCGGATACACTGCATTGCGGCCATAGGCGAACTGCGGCCACAGCGTATCGGCGAGGAATTCGTACTGGCTCTGCGCCGGCCAGTCGGCGTGGCGGCCGGCATGCAGCTGATGCTCGCCCAGCACTTCCTGCAGGAACACCAGGTCCGCGGGCAGGGCGCGGATCGCCGCACGCAACTCCGGCAGCATGAAGCGCTGCTTCAGCACGCTGAAGCCCATGTGCGCATTGATGGTCAGCAACTCGATCGCAGGCATGCCGGGACGGGACGGGGCGGAAACTCCGCCTGCCATTGTCGTCGGCATCCGCGTGCGGCGCGTGACGGTGTCGCGTCGCGCACC
>NZ_AQOI01000654.1:0-4577 GCF_000364665.1 Xanthomonas sp. SHU 199 | reverse complement strand
CCCCCTGCCGCCGCTGCGTTGACCGCAGCGGCGGCGGGTCGGCTCAGCGCCGTGCGGCGATGATCTTGCTCAGGTAGTCCGGCGTGCCCTCGACCCGCACCAGGTGCGGATACTGCAGGCCGTCGTGGTAGTTCACCGGCACGTCGCGCACGCCGCCCTGGTACTTGAGCGTCAGCATGATCGGCGCGCTGCCGCCCTTGGCGTCGGCGATCGCCTGCTTGAGCGTGTCGCGCGAGTAGTCCTGGCCGTTGACCGCCAGCACCGTGGCGCCGCTGCTGACCCCGGCCTTGAACGCCGGGCCGTCCCACAGCACGTCGTTGATGCTGGCGTCGTCGTTCATCACCAGGCCGATCGACCAGGCGAAGTTGTAGCGGTGCCGCGCCGACTGGTGGCGGCCGTCGTACTGCTTCTCGAATGCGCTGGGCTGGTCGGTGTACACCAGCTTCCAGCCGCTGGCCTGCAGGCCTTCCAGCAGCGGCGGATCCACCTGGTACACGCGCCGGTTGATGTAGTCGGCCCAGTCGTAGTGGACCACGCCGTCGAGCGCGGCGATGACGTCGTCGAAGGTGTAGGTCTTGACCGCGAAGCTGCCGTCGTCGACGCCGAAGAACGCCTTGGCCACGTCGTCCAGCGACTTGCGCCCGCCGCTCATCGCGCGCAGCTTGGCGTCCACCGCCAGCCACACCATCTGCCCGCCGCTGTAGTAGTCCTCGCTCATCTGCCAGCTGCGGTAGGGCAGCGGCGCGCGATGCGCGGCGGTGGGGTCGTTGGTGGTGTCCTCCAGCGAGCGCCAGCGGAAGCCGGCGCGGTTGCGATCGTAGTTGGCCGCGGTCATCGCCAGCGCATCGCGGAACTGTTGCGGTGTCCACATGCCGGCGCGGGCGGTCAGCACATAACCCCAGTACTGGGTCTGGCCCTCGTAGACCCACAGCAGCGAGTCGCCCATCGGCACGTTGAAGGTCGGCGTCCACAGGTCGGCCGGACGCCGGAACTTGCCGTTCCAGGAGTGCGTGTATTCGTGCGCCAGCAGGTCGCGGTCCGGCGCGTTCTCGTCCCAGGCGCTGAAGTAGTCGGCAGCCAGCCCGTTCTCGCTGGACTGGTGATGCTCCAGGCCGTTGCCGCCCAGCACGTCCGACAGCGAGAACAGGAAGTCGTAATGCGCATAGTGATGCGAGCCGAACAGCTTGATCGCCTGTACCGGCAGATTGCGGTGCGCCTGCAGCTGCTCGGCGCTGATGTCCAGGAACCGCGGTGCGTCGGCGACCACGTCCAGGTGCACCGGCGCGCCGCCGGCCGGGGTCAGGTCCACGCGCTTGAAGTAGCGCCCGGCGTAGATCGGTGAGTCGACCAGGGTGGTGAAGTCCACTGGCTTGAAGGTGGTGGTGGCGCCGTCGCGGCTGGCGGTCTCCAGCGCCGTGCCGAATTCCCAGCCGGCCGGCAGAGTCACGCTCGGCGCCACGGTGATGCCGCGGGTGTCGTGGCCGGCCGGGTACAGCGCCACCTTGTTCCACTCCAGCTGCAGCATCTTGTCGGTCATCTCGAAGCCGTCGTCGCGCGGCGACAGGTACTGGAAGCTGGCGTCGATCGCGCTCACGCCCTGCGGCACGTCGACGTGGAAGCTGTACACGTCGAAGGTGTCGCGGCGCCACGGCAGCGGCTTGCCGTTGGCGGTGAGGGTGAGGCCGGCCAGCATCGCCACCGGCCCGCTCGGCGAATGGTCGCCGGGAATCCACTGCGGGTACTGCAGGGTCAGCCGTCCGGCGCTGACCGGGATGGTCTCGTGCACCCGGTAGATACCCTGACGCACATCGCCGGCGTCCACCTGCAGGGTCAGGGTGCCGGGGTAGGGCGTGTCCTGCGGCGCCGGCACGTCCGGTGTGCGCACCACCTGCGCCTGCGCGGCGCCGGCGAGCGCCAGGCCGATGCCGAGGACCAGCGCCCGGCGGGCGCAACGGGAGGCGGGGAAAGCAGTGGCGGACATGCGCGGCTCCGGGAGCGGGATGAGATGCGAAGCGCGGAACGTTAGCACCTGCCGCCGTCGCCGTCGCACTTGCCCGGCCCGGTCACGCAGGTGCCAGGCAATGCTGTTCATCCGGGGGCCACGGGTCCCAGGCTGTGACCGCGGGACGGCCGCGCGACAGCGCTATCCCTCCAGCGCCTGGCGGCAGCGGCGGTCGTCCAGCGCTGGCCCGCTGTGGACGGCCGCCAAGCGCGCAACCCTTTGGACTCCGGCTGCATCGCAGCTGCGGCGTTGTAGCCGGAAAGTGTGCCGCCTCAGTCCTTCAATGCGCCGTCGCCCGGATCGCTGGCGGCATAGGTCGAGGTCGGCAGTTCGGCATCATGCGGATGCCGCAACGCCCCGCGCAGCGGCGCCGGCAAGTGCTCGACCGCCAGGATCACCTTGCCGAAATGCACGTCGCGCACAGCGCTCGCCGGCACCACGAAATCGCCGCCGTTCTCGATATTGACGACGAACGTGGCGCCGCCGTCACGGACCTCGCGCACCGCCCCTACACCGGCCTCGCCATCGGCCACGAACACCATCTGGCCTGCTTCCACACGTTCGGACATCGCGCACCGCCTTTGTCTGGGAGAGAGTCCACGCGGGCTGGAATGTGCCGGCATGGGCGTTCGATGATCGGGCGCGTAGGCGTTGCTGGACGGTGAATGCCGCGTGGTCTGTGGGTCACGACATCGTCGTGGCTGCCGTGTGCGCCTCACCGCTAGCGGACACGCGCCGTGACGCAGCGCGATGCGATCATTCCCGTTCGACCACTGCCTGGGAGGGCAAGGATGCGAAGCGAGAAAGAGAAGATGCTGGCCGGCGAGGCGTATCGCCCCAACGACGCGCAACTGCAGGTCGAGCAGGACGCGGCCAGTGCCTGGATGCAGCGCTACAACGCGGCGCTGGCCGAGCCACCGGCG
Source organism: Xanthomonas sp. SHU 199 (assembly GCF_000364665.1). Lineage (NCBI taxonomy): Bacteria > Pseudomonadati > Pseudomonadota > Gammaproteobacteria > Lysobacterales > Lysobacteraceae > Xanthomonas > Xanthomonas sp. SHU 199. Next base: position 1,652 of record NZ_AQOI01000654.1, on the reverse strand, counting down.
CGGCGGCACGCGCTGCTGGTCGAAGGACTGGGTTCCGTCGGACGTGGCGCGGTGGTGCGGCCACCGTTCCATTGCGACTACGGCTACAACATCCATCTCGGCGAGGACGTGTTCCTCAACTTCAACTGCGTGATCCTGGACGTGGTACCGGTGCACATCGGCGCCGGCACCCAGATCGGGCCGGCGGTGCAGCTCTATGCCGCCGATCATCCGCGCGATGCTGCGCAGCGCGCCGAGGGGTTGGAGTTGGGGCGGCCGGTGACGATCGGGCGCAACGTCTGGATCGGCGGCGGCGCGATCGTGCTGCCGGGCGTGACCATCGGCGACGACGCGGTGGTCGGCGCCGGCAGCGTGGTCACCCGCGACGTGCCGGCCGGCGCGCGCGTGGCCGGCAATCCAGCACGCCTGCTGAAGCCGCACAGCGACTGAATTTGATCCGGGTCAAGGCAGGCGCCGCGCAATGGGTGTGCAATGCTGTCCAGGCCGCCGTGTGCGGCGTCACCGGAGCATCCCATGTACCAGCGCATCCTGATCGCCATCGATGGTTCCGAGTTGTCCGCCAAGGGTCTGCAGCAGGGGCTGGCGCTGGCCGCCGAGCTCGGCGCGGAGGTGGATATCGTCACCGTGTCCGAGCCGTGGGCAATGGGCATGTATGACGCGATGGGCTGGAGCGTGGGCTACGAGGCCAGCCCCGAATACCGCCAGGACCGCGAAGCCGGCGCGCAGAAGATCCTGGCGCCGGCGCTGGCCGCCGCCGCGGCCACCGGAGTGACCGCGCACGGCCGCCACGTGCTTGACCGCTACGCCGCCGAGGGCATCATCGACATGGCCGTGGCCTGCAACAGCGACCTGATCGTGATGACCTCGCACGGCCGCCGCGGCATGAGCCGGGTCCTGCTTGGCAGCCAGACCGCGGAAGTGCTCGCCAACAGCCAGGTGCCGGTGCTGGTGATCCGCTGAGGCGCTGACCGGCCCGCGCCGGGGTCGGCGCGGTGCGGAACACGTTCGAGGCCGGCATCCGGCCGCTGGCCGCAGCGACCTATCGCTTTGCCGATACGCTTCGGCCTGTCACGCGGCTGCGCCGGGAGGCGACGCCGCGACGGGGGGCCGGCATCCGGCACGTGCATGCATTCGTCCGTCTGGGCAGATCGGGGACGCGAGCACGCCCGCGCGCCGCCACCGTTGGGCGACGTGCCGGGCGCGCCATCACCAGCTGTACAGCTTCCAGTACACGGGCGACACATTGTCCTTGCTGCCATCCACTTCCATGTGGCCGTCGCCGTTGCGGTCGTACAGGTAATAGGCCGGGCCGCGCGCCGGCGTCACCTTGACCATGCGCAGTTGGCCGCCCACGCGGTACTCGTCGACGGTGTCGCCGTTGTCCATCTTGCGCTGGGTCGTTTCCGCGCCGCGCACGTCCATCGGCGCGCCGTCCGGGCCGAGGCCGGTCGAGGCGCAGCCTGCCAGCAGCAACAGCGGAACGAGGATCAGGGCTTTCATTGCGGTGTTCTCCACGGGCAGGACATGCGCAGAGTATGCGCCGAGTGTCTGCATGCGGTGTGGGAATGGCGCGCCGCACCCTCACACCAACCCCTCTCCCGGTGGGAGAGGGGCTCGCACTTCCCTTCTCCCGCCGGGAGAAGGTGCCCCGT
>NZ_AQOI01000653.1:0-11243 GCF_000364665.1 Xanthomonas sp. SHU 199 | reverse complement strand
CTCACCCCAACCCCTCTCCCGACGGGAGAGGGGCTACACGCCGCAGCGTAGAATTGGCCGATGAGCCGATTAGTCCTGATCGACGGGTCCAGTTACCTGTATCGCGCGTTCCACGCGCTTCCGCCGCTGACCAATGCCGCCGGCGAGCCCACCGGCGCGCTGTTCGGCGTGGTCAACATGTTGCGCGCCACCCTCAAGGAGCGCCCCGAGTACGTGGCCTTCGTGGTCGACGCGCCGGGCAAGACCTTCCGCGACGACCTGTACCCGCAGTACAAGGCCAACCGCCCGCCGATGCCCGACGAGCTGCGCGCGCAGGTCGAGCCGATGTGCCAGATCGTGCATGCGCTGGGCATCACCATCCTGCGCGAGGACGGGGTCGAGGCCGACGACGTGATCGGCACCCTGGCTCTTCAGGGCGCCGGCGACGGCCTGGACGTCACCATCTCCACCGGCGACAAGGATTTCGCCCAGCTGGTGCGCCCCGGCGTGCAACTGGTCAACACCATGAGCGGCAGCCGCATGGATTCGGATGCGGCGGTGATGGAGAAGTTCGGGGTCTGGCCGCACCAGATCGTCGACCTGCTGGCGCTGATGGGCGACGCCATCGACAACGTGCCGGGCGTGGAGAAGTGCGGACCCAAGACCGCGGCCAAGTGGCTGGCCGAGTACGGCTCGCTGGACGGGGTGATCGCCCACGCCGACAGCATCAAGGGCAAGATCGGCGACAACCTGCGCGCGGCGCTGCAGCGCCTGCCGCTGAACCGCGAACTGGTCACCATCAAGACCGACGTGGCGCTGCCCGGCGGCCCTCGCACCCTGGGCCTGCGCGAACAGGAGCCGGAGCAGTTGCGCGGCCTGTACCAGCGCTACGGCTTCACCCAGGCGCTGCGTGACCTGGACGGCGGCGTGGCCGCGCCGGAGGCCGCCAGCGAGGCGACGCCCAGCCTGCGCGGCACCGCCGCCGGCTATGCCCGGGCCGCGGCGCCGGCCGCAGATACGGCGCTGGACCCGGCACTGGCCGCCAAGGGCGACTACACCGCGGTGACCACACCCGAGGCGTTCGAAGCACTGCTGGTGCGCCTGCGCGCTGCCGACGGCTTCGCCTTCGACACCGAGACCGACGCGCTGGACGCGATGCGCGCCAACCTGGTCGGGCTCAGCTTCGCCACCGAGCCGGGCCGCGCCGACTACCTGCCGCTGGGCCACGACTACCCCGGTGCGCCGCTGCAACTGGATCGCGCGCTGGCGCTGGAGATGCTCAAGCCGCTGCTGGAGGACCCGGCCAAGGCCAAGGTCGGCCAGCACGGCAAGTACGACCTGCACGTGCTGCGCCGCCACGGCGTGGACGTGCAGGGCTACGCCGACGACACCATGCTGGAGAGCTTCGTGCTCAACTCCACCGCCAGCCGCCACGACATGGACTCGCTGGCCCGGCGCTACCTGGGCTACGACACGGTCAAGTACGAGGACGTGGCCGGCAAGGGCGCCAAGCAGATCGCGTTCTCGCAGGTGGCCATCGACGACGCCACCGGCTACGCCGCCGAGGACGCCGACATCACCCTGCGCCTGCACCGCACGCTGTCGGCGCAGCTGGACGCCGAGCCGGCGCTGGCGCGGGTCTACCGCGAGATCGAGATGCCGCTGGTGCCGGTGCTGGCGCGGGTCGAGGCCAACGGCGTGTGCGTGGACATCGCCGAGCTGCGCAAGCAGAGCCAGGACCTGAGCCAGCGCATGCTGGCCGCGCAGCAGAAGGCCACCGCGCTGGCGGGGCGCAGCTTCAACATGGACTCGCCCAAGCAACTGCAGGCGGTGCTGTTCGACGAGCTGAAGCTGCCGGCGGTGCTGAAGACCCCCAAGGGGCAGCCCAGCACCAACGAGGAGGCGCTGGAGGCGATCGCCGACCAGCACGAGCTGCCGCGGGTGATCCTGGAGTACCGCGGCCTGGCCAAGCTGCGCAGCACCTACACCGACAAGCTGCCGGAGATGGTCAACCCCGACACCGGTCGCGTGCACACCAGCTACCACCAGGCCGGCGCCGCCACCGGGCGGCTGTCCTCCTCCGATCCCAACCTGCAGAACATTCCGATCCGCACCGACGACGGCCGCCGCATCCGCCGCGCCTTCGTCGCCCCGCCCGGGCGCAAGCTGATCGCCTGCGACTACTCGCAGATCGAGCTGCGGATCATGGCCCACCTGTCCGAGGACCCGGGCCTGTTGCGCGCCTTCGGCAGCGGCGTGGACGTGCACCGCGCCACCGCCGCCGAGGTGTTCGGGCGCAAGCTCGAAGAGGTCACCGGCAACGAGCGCCGCGCCGCCAAGGCGATCAACTTCGGCCTGATGTACGGCATGAGCGCGTTCGGCCTGGCCCGCAACCTGGGCATCGGCCGCGGCGAGGCGCAGGACTACGTGGCGCTGTACTTCAGCCGCTACCCGGGCGTGCGCGACTTCATGGAGCGCATGCGCGAGCAGGCGCGCACCCAGGGCTACGTGGAGACCCTGTTCGGACGCCGCCTGTACCTGAACGACATCAACGCCCGCCAGCAGGGCCTGCGCGCCGGTGCCGAGCGCGCGGCGATCAACGCCCCGATGCAGGGCACCGCCGCCGACATCATCAAGCGCGCCATGGTCGGCGTGGACGCCTGGCTGCAGGACCACCGCGACCGCGCGTTGATGATCCTGCAGGTGCACGACGAACTGGTGTTCGAAGCCGATGCCGACTTCGTCGACACCTTGCTGCCGGAAGTGACCGGGCGGATGTCCGCCGCGGCGGAGCTGAAGGTGCCGCTGGTGGTGGACAGCGGGGTGGGCGACAACTGGGACGAGGCGCATTGAGTGCCCGGGTTCCGGGCGTGTACCCGGGACCCGACCTGGCGCTGCGGTGTCTTGCGTAGACATCGCATGCGCATGCACGCCGGATATCGCAGAGGGTTTTCCGAAGGATTATCCCGCCCGCGATTTTCGCTTTCCCATTCGCGTTGGTTTTTTGACCCCATCGGGCGCGACAAGCCGCAAAATTCCTACTGGCGTCACACCCCGGGGCGTGCAGGATCGCTTTGATTGAACGGAATTTTGACGCGGTTTATTTGCACGGATTTTCGGGAATGAATCCGTCCTTAATCTGACAAATTTTTAACTTAAATCTTCACGAACGAGCAAGGTGGGGAATGTTCTTATATCCCTCGACAGGCGCAATACCTGTCGCGGATCTCCTCCCATCCCCTGGAGCAGATCCAGGAACGGCGACTCCTCCCCAAGTCTCCGTTCCCTGGCCCCGCCGACCTCCCCCTGGTCCGCGGGGCTTTTTTATGCCCGCACGTTCGTGATGCCGCGCTGGCGGCGCGCGCGACACGGCTCAGCGGCGCGCGTCGGTGGGCTGTTGCAGTTGGTAGAGCGCGTCGTCCAGGGTGTCCAGCTGCGTGGCCAGCAGCGCGCGGGCATCGTCCAGGCCGCGGTTGTAGTACTGCGCGCCGATGCGCTCGGCGACGAAGTCGAGCAGAAATTCGGCCTCGAACGCGCCGACCTGCTGCTGCAGCTCGGTGCGCAGGTAGGCCTGCAACTGTTCGGCGATGGCGCGCTTGTCCTCGCGGCCCAGCACGGCGGTACGTGCCGGCGCGCTCATGCCAGCCATTCGCGCGGCACCAGGTACTCGGCCAGGCGCGCCTCGGCGCTGCCCGGTTCGGGCTGGAAGCCGTACTCCCAGCGCACCCGCGGCGGCAGGCTCATCAGGATGCTCTCGCTGCGGCCGCCGCTCTGCAGGCCGAACAGGGTGCCGCGGTCGTAGACCAGGTTGAACTCGACGTAGCGGCCGCGCCGGTACAGCTGGAACTCGCGCTCGCGCTCGCCCCAGGGCAGGCCGCGGCGGCGTTCCACGATCGGCAGGTAGGCGTCGAGGAAGCCGTCGCCGACCGCGCGCTGGTAGGCGAAGTCGCGCTCGAAATCGGCATGCAGATCATCGAAGAACAGGCCGCCGACGCCGCGGGTCTCGTTGCGGTGCTTGAGGAAGAAGTACTCGTCGCACCAGCGCTTGTGCGCCGGATAGCGGTCTTCGCCGAACGGCGCGCACAGGTCGTGCGCGGTCTGGTGCCAGTGGCGGGCGTCCTCGTCGAACGGGTAGTACGGGGTCAGGTCGAAGCCGCCACCGAACCACCAGGCCACGGTGGCGCCATCGCGCTGCGCCTCGAAGTAGCGCACGTTGGCGTGGGTGGTGGGGATGTACGGGCTGAGCGGGTGGAACACCAGCGACACCCCGACCGCGCGCCACGAGGCGCCGGCCAGTTCCGGGCGGTTGGCGCTGGCCGAGGGCGGCAGGCGGGTGCCGGCAACGTCGGAGAAGCCGATGCCGGCCTGCTCGAACAGCGCGCCGTCGCGCAGGATGCGGGTGCGGCCGCCGCCGCCCTCCGCGCGCTGCCACAGGTCTTCGGCGAAACGGGCCTGGCCGTCGGCGGCCTCGACCGCCGCACAGATGCGGTCTTGCAGGCCAGTGAGATAGTCGCGAACGCGGTCGAAGGTATGCATGCCGCCATTCTAGAAGCTGGCTGTGTCAGGCGTCTGCGGCGGGCTGCCCGGACTGCGCGGGCCGGTCGGCATGCGTCAGCGGCGGAACTCGGCGCGCAGCGCGGGGCGGCACAGCTGGTAGACCAGCCAGCCGTGCAGGCCGGCGAAGACCAGCGCGGTCAGCGCGCCGCTGACCATGAGCGTGATCCGGCCCAGCGCCAGGTCGTGCTGGAGTTGCTGCGGGTCGAAGGCGTGCTGTGGCGCCCAGACCTGCAACAGGTCGAGCAGTTGCAACAGCAGCGGCAGCACCGCGAAGTTGGCCGCGGCGGTGACCACCAGGAACACGATGAAGGCCCGCCGCGCCCAGTCGCGCCGCTGCAGCAGCGCCCACGACGCCGCGCACAGGCCCGCCGACAGCAGCGCCGACAGCCAGGACAGCGCCAGTGCATGGGCGACGCACCACTGCAGCAGCGGCGGCAACGGCAGTCCGGCCTCGCGCAGCACGCCCTCGATCGCCCCGTCCGGCAGCGTCAGCAGCAACAGCGCCTGGCCCAGCGAGTACAGCAGCGACAGCACCCCGATCAGCAGCGAGAGCTTGGCCATCGCATCGATATTCTGGTTGCGGGCGGCAGTGCGGGGCAGCGGCGGAGGCGGCATCGGCGGTCCTTCGGGGCGGGGCGGCGCTGGCGGCGCCGCACCGGCGGCAGTCCGGCAAGGATAGGGATGGCGGAGCAGGGCGCAAGCCGGCGTGGCGCGCGAGGGGGCGCGCCTATGCCGGTGCGCGGCCTCTGGTCAGGGCGCTGCCGATCCGGTGTCGCCAGGAGCGGGGCTACGCCAACGTCGTGCCGATGCCGTCTGCGTCCGGACGGCCTAGCTGCGGGCACTCGCGTAGCAGCGGCTTCGGCCGCGACGCGCCTTACCGGGAAAGCCTCGTCGCGACCGAAGTCGCTCCCACAGGGGTTTGCGGCGAGCCCGCCGGGTGCACTGTGGGAGGGGGACTTCAGTCCCGATGCATTGCGCCATCGGAAGGCTCACCACCTCGCGCGTCGCGGATGCATGACCGTTGACTCCTGCGGAACGGCGCGATGCGTGACGGACACCGGTGGTTGGCGCTGTCCCGAAGGCGCCCCGCGGGCGCTGCGCCTGCCGCACGTCGACGGCAGGCGCCTCGGCGCGCACTCGGCTCAGCGCAGCTCGCGCTCGAACAGCTTGAGGATGCGCTTGTACTCGTCCAGCCAGGAATCGGCGCGGGTGAAGCCGTGCTTCTCCAGCGGATACGGCGCGATCTCCCAGTTGTCCTTGTGCAGCTCGATCAGCTTCTGGGTCATGTCGACCGAGTCCTTGAAGAACACGTTGTCGTCGACCATGCCGTGGGCGATCAGCAGGTGGTCGCGCAGGCCGCTGGCGTATTCGATCGGTGAGGAGGTGCGGTAGGCCTCCGGGTCCAGGTCCGGGGTGTTGAGGATGTTGGAGGTGTATTCGTGGTTGTACTGGCTCCAGTCGGCCACCGGGCGCAGCGCGGCGCCGGCCTTGAACGTGCCGGGGCTGCGGAACAGCGCCATGTAGGTCATGAAGCCGCCGTAGGAACCGCCGTAGATGCCGGCGCGGCTGCGGTCGCCCTGCTTGCTGTCGACCAGCCAGTCCAGGCCGTCCAGGTAGTCCTCCAGCTCCGGATGGCCCATGTCGCGGTAGATCGCGGTGCGCCAGTCGCGGCCGTAGCCGGCGCTGGCGCGGTAGTCCAGGTCCAGCACGATGTAGCCCTTCTGCACCAGCAGGTTGTGGAACATCTGCTCGCGGAAGTACGGGGTGTAGCGCGCCGATACGTTCTGCAGGTAGCCGGCGCCGTGCACGAACATCACCACCGGATAGCGCTTGCCCGGCTCCGGCTGCGCCGGACCGTAGTACTTGCCCCAAATGGTGCCGGCGCCGTGCTTGGACGGCACCTGCACGAACTGCGGCTGCACCCACGGGCGCGCCTTGAACGCGGCGCTGCGGGTGTCGGTGAGCACGCGCGCGTTGCCGCCGGCGGCCGGCAGCACCGCCAGTTGCGGCGGCAGGTACGGGCCGGAGTAGTGCACCAGCAGCTGCTGGCCGTCCGGCGAAAGCGCGAAGTCCTCCACGCCGTCCAGCGAGGTCAGCTCGGCGACGCTGTCGTTGCGCAGGTCGAGCTTGCACACCTCGTAGTCGCCCGGCCACTTGCGGTTGCACAGGAACAGGAAACCCTGGCCGTCGGCGCTGACCACCGGCGCGGACACTTCCCACTTGCCGGAGGTGCGCTGGCGCGGCTTCTCGGTGCCGCGCTGGGTGTACAGGTGCGAATAGCCGGACTGCTCGGACAGCAGCCACAGCGTCTGGTTGTCCGGCATCCAGCCGAAGTCGTTGAAGCTCCAGTTGATCCAGGCCGGATCGGTCAGGCGGTGGCGCGGCTGCAGCACCGCCTTGTCCAGGTCGACGCTGGCGATCCAGCGGTCCTTGTTGTCCACCGCGCGCAGCAGCACGGCGACATTGCGGCCGTCCTCGCTCCAGTGCATCGAGGCGCCGTTGCCGTCGCCGTCGGTTTCCACGCGCACCGCGCGCGGGCCTTGCATCGGCTCCTGCTTGGCGGCCTTGCGCAGCGCCGCCAGCGGATCGGTGCCGATGCCGGGCAGCACCGACAGGTCGAGCTTGCGCGCACTGCCGGCCACCGCGTCGACCAGCCACAGGGTCTGCGCCACCGGCGAATTGCGCCCGACCAGAGTGCGCGCTTCCTGGAACTCGGCGTAGCCGGATTCGGTCACGTACTTGGGCATCTTGCTGTCGCGGCCTTCCTCGGCGCCCTTGGCGTGGGTGACCACCAGCAGGTGGCGGCCGTCCGGCGACAGCGCGCTGTCGTCGACCACCACGTCGTCGCCCAGGTACACCGGTGCCGGCGCGCGGCTGCTGTCGGCGCGGCGCCAGGCCTGCTCCTGCTGGCGCAGCAGCTCGCGCTGGGCGCGGTCGCGGGCCAGGGTTTCCAGGGTGCGCAGCTGCTGGTCGCGCAGCACGTCGGGCTTGGGCGCGGCATCGGGATCGCGCTCGGCCTTGAGCACCGCGGCCTGCTGCACGCCGCCGCCCGGGCTCCAGCGGTACCAGTCGTTGCCGACCCGCCACAGCGCGCCGCCATCGGTGGTGAACTGCGGCCGCGCCGCGGCCTGGTTACTGCGGGTCAGCTGGGTCAGTGCGCCGCTGCGCAGGTCGCGCAGGAACACGTCGCCGTTGCGCACGAACAGCATGCGCTGGCGGCGGGTGTCGTAGACCGGGTTGGCCGCGTCCAGGGTGCTGCGCTGGGCGTCCTCGACCCGCTGCGCGGCGCCGCCGTCGACGCCCTGGCGGTAGGTGTCGCGCACCGGGCTGCCGGTGCGCTTGAGCTGGTACTGCACCTGGCGCCCGTCCCAGGCCCACCACGCATCCTCGACCGGCGGCCCGATCCAGTCCGGATCGGCCATGGCCTGCTCGATGGTCAGCGGGGCGGCGGCATCCTGGGCCGCGGCCAGCGGCGGCAGGCAGGACAGGGACAGCAACACAACAGCGCTCAGGGCGAGACGACGCATCTGGAATTCCGGGCGAACGGCAAACCGCAAGCGTAGCAGCCGCCAGGGCGGCGGCGATTGCGCCGTTGGTCATGGGCGCCACCGGGAGCGGAGGCCTTGTAATCTTGGCGAGGGTGTTGGCGGACCCGCATCGGGTAAGTCGGCGCACGCGGTGGCTGCGCCATGATTGCTTGTCACACCGCGCGTCGCTTCAGGTCACGACGGCCTGGAATGACGCAGGCCAGGGTCGATACGCCACTGAGCAAGCATGCAAATGCGGGGGGAACCATGAAAAGTGTGCTTGTGTGGGCGGCGCTTGCAACAGTTGGCGGACAGCAAACGCACGAATTGCCGAAGACCGACTGCGCCTCCAGCTTGCGCCCGCTCGAAACCATTCGGCCAGCGCTGCCAGGGCGCTCGGGGAGCCAGTTCATCGGCTCGATCTACGTCGCGATCGTGATCGAAAGGAACGGCGACGTATAGGTTGCCGAAATATCGAGGGTCGATATCAAGCAGTTGGAGAGAAGGAAATTCTCCGATTCAGGATACGCTGAAGCGGTGCTTGACGCTGTCGGACAGTGGAAGTTTCCCGAGGTGAGCATGCGGTGCAAAAAGGAAGTCAAGGTGGAGCTGGCGTTGTCTCATTGAGGGAGGCGCTGGGCTTGAGACGTGGCCCGATGCACTGAGCGTCGAACAGAACACGCTTTCCGCCGTCGCGATTGCGCCAACCCTGCGGCGATAGGGCCGCTGCGACAAACCGTCACATCCCATTTCGCCGCGCCGCACCAACAATAGGCATCGTTTCCGCTGCCTCAGGCGCTACCCATGGACGCCCTGCTGCTGTCGCGCATCCAGTTCGGATTCGTCATCAGTTTCCACGTGCTGTTCCCGGCCTTCACCATCGGCCTGTCGAGCTGGCTGGCGTTCCTGGAGTGGCGCTGGCTGCGCACCCGCGACACGGTGTGGCGCGATCTGTATTTTTTCTGGCTGAAGATCTTCGCCGTGTCCTTCGGGATGGGTGTGGTCAGCGGCATCGTGATGAGTTTCCAGTTCGGCACCAACTGGGCGGTGCTCAGCGAACGTGCCGGCAACATCCTCGGTCCGCTGCTCAGCTACGAGGTGCTGACCGCGTTTTTCCTGGAAGCCTCGTTCCTGGGCGTGATGCTGTTCGGCTGGCACAAGGTGCCGGAGAAGCTGCACTTCCTGGCCACCTGCCTGGTCGCCATCGGCACGCTGATCTCCACGTTCTGGATCCTGTCGGCCAACAGCTGGCTGCAGACGCCGGCCGGCTATGCGGTGGTCGAAGGCGTGTTCCACCCGGCCAACTGGCGCGAGGTGATCTTCAATCCCTCGTTCCCGTACCGGCTCACGCACATGGTGCTGGCCGCATTCATCACCACCTGTTTCGTGATCGGCGGGGTCAGCGGCTGGTACCTGCGCCGCGGCGAGCACCTGGATGCAGCCGGGCGCATGCTCAAGCTGGCGGTGGCGTTCGCCGCGATCGCGCTGCCGTTGCAGATCGCCGCCGGCGATGCGCATGGCCTGAACACGCTCGAGCACCAGCCGATCAAGGTGGCGGCGATGGAAGGGCATTGGCATGGCGAGGCGAAGGGGCAGGGCGTACCGCTGGTGGTGTTCGCGGTCCCCAACGAGGCCGCCGAGCGCAACGATTACGAAGTGACCATCCCGCGCCTGGGCAGCGTGATCCTCACCCACACGCTGGATGGCGAGATCACCCCGCTGACCGCGGTGCCGCGGGACGAGCGGCCGCCGGTGAAGCCGGTGTTCTACGCGTTCCGGGTGATGGTCGGGCTGGGCATGGCGATGCTGCTGCTGGCGCTGGTGTCGCTGTTCTTCTGGTGGCGCGGCACCTTGCTGCGCCGGCGCGCGCTGCACCTGGCGTGGAACGCGATGCTGCCGGCCGGGTTCGTGGCCCTGGTCGCCGGCTGGTTCGTTACCGAGATCGGGCGCCAGCCCTACGTGATCTATGGCCTGCTGCATACGCGCGATGCGGTGAGCCCGACGCTCAGCCCGGCGATGGTCTGGATCTCGCTGAGCGTGTACGTGCTCGCCTACGCGCTGGTGTTCGGCTTCGGCAGTTGGTACATCCTGCGCATGCTGCGCCACGGGCCGCTGCCGCACGAGCCGGCGCCGCGCATGCAGGAAGGCGATAAGACCCCGGCGCGGCCGCTGTCGGCGGCCGACGACGACATCGAGGAGACCCGCTGATGGACATGGCGACCGTATTGCCGGTGATCTGGTTCGGCGTGATCGGCTTCGGCGTGCTGATGTACGTGCTGCTGGACGGCTTCGTGCTCGGCCTCGGCATTCTGGCGCCGTTCGCCGAGGACGAGGATCAGCTCGACCTGATGATGAATACCGCCGCGCCGATCTGGGACGGCAACGAGACCTGGCTGGTGCTCGGCGGCGCCGGTCTGCTGGCGGCCTTCCCCAAGGCCTACGCGATCGTGCTGTCGGCACTTTACCTGCCGGTGCTGCTGATGCTGATCGCGCTGGTGTTCCGCGGCGTGGCCTTCGAGTTCCGCTTCAAGGCGCGCAGTTCCAAGTACCTGTGGGGCTGGGCGTTCGCGCTGGGCTCGCTGTGCGCGGCGTTCTGGCAGGGCGTGATCCTGGGCGCGCTGGTGGAAGGCATGCCGCTGCAGGACGGCAAGTACCTGGGCGGCGTGCTGGGCTGGTTCAGCCCGTTCTCGATGCTGACCGGCGCGGCTGTGGTGTTCGGCTACGCGCTGCTCGGCGGCAGTTGGCTGATCCTCAAGACCGAGGGCGCGATGCAGCGCATCGCCCGCACCCTGACCCGGCCGCTGGTGCTGGTGGTGGTGGTGTTCATGGGCTTGGTCAGCGCCTGGCTGCCGTTCCTGGACTCGCGGATCATGGCGCGCTGGTTCCACGACGGGAATTTCTGGTGGCTGTCGCCGGTACCGCTGCTGGTGCTGGTCAACGCGGTGGCGCTGTGGCGTGCGGCGATGGCGCAGGGCCGCGATGCGCGTCCGTTCGTGCTGACCCTGTGCTTCTTCGTGCTCGGTTTCTTCGGCTTGGTGCTGGGCATCTGGCCGAACATCGTGCCGCCCGGGCTGACCATCTGGGAAGCGGCCTCGCCGCCGTCCTCGCAGGGGTTCGTGCTGGCCGGGCTGGCGGTGCTGCTGCCGGTGATCCTGGGCTACACCGCGTGGTCGTACCGGG
>NZ_AQOI01000652.1:0-890 GCF_000364665.1 Xanthomonas sp. SHU 199 | reverse complement strand
GCGGCGCCCGCCGCTGCAGGCCGGCTTGCCAGCGGCGGCGGTGGCGGCCAAGCTACCGGCTCCCGCGCCGTGCGGGTCATCGCCCGCCCGAGCCGCCGCCCCGCATGTCCGCCGTTTCCTCCGAGATTCCCGCCGCGCCCCTGTTGCATCCGCTCGCCGTCGGCGACGCGCGGCGCCCGCTGGCCTTCGCCAACGGCGAACACATCGACCTGGCCACCTTCCTTGGCCACGTGCGCGGCCTGGCCGCGGTGCTGCCGGCCGGCCGGCACGCGCTGAACCTGTGCGAGGACCGCTACCGCTTCATGGTCGCGTTCTGCGCGGTGGCGCTGCGCGGTCAGACCTCGCTGCTGCCGTCCTCGCGCGCGCCGGCGGTGGTGGCCGAGGTGCAGCGCAGCCATGCCGATTGCTACTGCCTGGGCGACCTGGCGCTGGCCGAGCCGCCGCCGCGCTACTGGCAGGTGCCGGACGCGCTGCCGTCGCTGGACGGGCCGATGCCACAGCTGGCCGACGACGCGCTGGTGGCGATCGGCTTCACCTCCGGCAGCACCGGCGCGCCCAAGCCCAATCCCAAGACCTGGGGCAGCTTCCTCACCAGCACCCGCCAGGACCTGCTGGCGCTGGTCGGGCTGTGGCCGGACACGGCGGTGCCGCAGGTGGTGGCGACGGTGCCGCCGCAGCACATGTACGGCATGGAGCTGTCGATCCTGCTGCCGCTGGTGACGCCGCTGGCGGTGCACGCCGGGCGTCCGTTCTTTCCCGAGGACGTGGCGCGCGCGCTGGCGCAGCTGCCGGCGCCGCGGCTGCTGGTGACCACGCCGGTGCATCTGCGCGCGCTGGTCGAATCCGGCGTCGCCCTGCCGCCGCTGGCCGGCATCGTCTCGGCCACCGCG
>NZ_AQOI01000651.1:0-362 GCF_000364665.1 Xanthomonas sp. SHU 199 | reverse complement strand
CGGCGGTTCGCCGTGGCGAGCGCCGGCGGTGTCCAACCACAGCGTCGCGGTGCCGCACCAGCGGTCCAGCGGCGAACGGCTCAGGTGCAGCGTCTGCAGCTTGTCCAGTTCGGCCAGCCGCCACCAGCGCCGCCACCAGCCACCGCGCACCGCCACGTAGCGCGCATCCAGCGCGTAGCCCATGCGCTGCGCCTGGCGCCAGGACTTGAACGCCGACCACGGTAGCCACAGCAGGCCCAATGCGGCCCAGGCGCCGAGCGTGGGCCACAGCCCGGCGCACAGCAGCGGCACCAGCAACAGTGCCGGCAGCGACAGGCGCCACCAGTGGCGCGTGGCGATGCCGTGCCAGTGCGCTGGCGGCC
>NZ_AQOI01000650.1:0-1537 GCF_000364665.1 Xanthomonas sp. SHU 199 | reverse complement strand
CACCAGCCGCTGCAGCAGCGCATCGCAGGCGGCCGGCGTGGCCAGCGGCGCCAGTTCCGTCAGTGCGTGGTCGTGGCCGTGGCCGTGGTGCGACTGGATCACCGCGGTGTCGATGTGCAGGCTGCGCCGCCGCAGCAGCCGCTGCAGCACGCTCTCGTGCAGGGTCCAGGCCTGGATCCGGCGCCGCGCCACGCTGCTGCGCAACCGCGTCAGCAGGCCGCGCTCCACGGTCAGCCGGCGCTCGCTCTCGCTCAGCCGGAAGCCGTGGTACTGCACGATGGCCAGCCCCATCGACAAGGCGCGCATCAGCAGCAACAGCGTCGCCAGCATCAGCGCGAAGGTCACCGCGCCGGCCATCCAGCCCAACTGCAGGTGCGTGGCATAGCCGAACAGTTGCCGCCCGTAGCGCTCGATCGCGTTGGAGATCATGCGCTCGGGAAACAGGTGGTAGGTGGCGCCGAACGCGGTGAGCAGCACCACCATGCCACGGTTGGAGATCAGGCCCTGGCGCAGCACCTCGGCGGTGGGCAGGGCCAGCAGCAGTTCGCTGTCCGGCACGGCGGGCGCGGCGCCCGCGTCGTCGCCGGCCTCGGCACGCTCGGCGGCGGGCGCGCGGTGGCGGATCTGCTGTTCCAGCGCCAGCGCCTGGTCCAGCCGCAGCACCCGCATCTGCGCCTCGGGCTTGGTGCCGCCGGCCGATTCCAGGCGCACCTCGGCCACGCCGAACAGCCGGTGCAGCAGCGACTGGTGCACCACCACGTTGTGGATGCGCGCGAACGGGATCTCGCGCAGGCTGCGTTCCAGCCAGCCGCTGCGGATGCTCAGGCTGTCGTGGCCGATGCGGTACTGGTAGGTGAGATAGCGCAGCAGCGACACCGCCACCAGCCCGCTGCACACCGCCAGCATCACCAGGTGATCGGCGTGATCGCGGTGGCCGTCGCGGCTGCCGAACACCAGCAGCGCCAGCAACGGCAGCAGGAAGTGCCTGAGGTGCTGCAGCAGCACGAACAGCCACGACCACGGATGCAGGCGCCGCACCGGCGTGGTGCGCTCGGTGTCGGCGAGGTCGCTCACAGCGCGTCGTCGTCGTGGTCGAGCTGGTGCGCCAGGCGTTCGCGCAGGCGCTGCGCGTCGGCCTGGTCCAGGCCGGGCACGGCGACCGCGGTATGCCGGGTGCCGGCGGTGTGCACGACCAGGGTGGACAGGCGCAGCGCGCGTTCCAGCGGACCGCGGCGCAGGTCCAGGTGCTGCACGCGCGAGATCGGCACGTGCGTCTCGCTCTGCCACAGACGCCCGCGGAACACGTCCAGGCCCTGGGCATTCAGTCGCCAGCGGATGCGCCGGTGGCGGACGAAGCCGACCCAGGCGCCGCACAGGCTGCCCACCGCCGCCGCCACGGCGCCCAGGGCCAACGCATGCAGGCTGTGCAGGCTGAGGCCGACGATGCCGGCGGCGACCACCAGGCTCAGCCCGAGCATGCAGCCGCCACCGAGCGCGGCCAGCCAGGCACCGCGCAACGGCACCGGCTGCCAGTCGG
>NZ_AQOI01000649.1:0-8397 GCF_000364665.1 Xanthomonas sp. SHU 199 | reverse complement strand
CGCCCCCCCCCGCCGCTGGCGTCCAGCAGGCCGGCGACGAAGCCCAGCAGCGGCACCCGCCGCACCTCGCGGCGCGGCAGCGCACGGCCGGCCGCGCGCAGCAGGATCAGCACCGCCAGGGCCAGCAGATACAGATAGACGAAGGGGCGGATCAGCTCGCCCGGCAACTGGGTCAGCACGTAGGCGCCGGCGACCCCGCCGACCATGCCCGGCAGCGCCAGGCGCAGGAACAGCCGCTTGTCGACGTTGCCCAGGGCCAGGTGCGACAGGCCCGAGGCGCCGGTGGTGAACACCTCGGCGCTGTGCACGCTGGCGCTGACCACCGCCGGCGGCAGGCCCAGGCTCAGCAGGACCGAGGACGAGACCAGGCCGAACGCCATGCCCAGCGCGCCGTCCACCAGCTGGGCGGCCAGGCCGACCAGCACGAACCAGTAGAAGGTCTCGCTCAGCACCATCGTGCCGGGCCTATCGACCCATGGCGGTCAGCGCGCGCCGTACAGCACCACGGTCTTGCCGCGGGCGTGCAGGATGCCGTCGACCTGCAGCTTCTTCAGCACGCGGCCGGCCATCTCGCGCGAGCAGCCGACCAGTCGCGCCAGTTCCTGCCGCGACACGCGCAACTGCATGCCCTGCGGGTGGCTCATCGCCTCCGGCTCCTGGGCCAGATCGTGCAAGGTGCGCACGATGCGGTCGGTCACGTCCAGGAACGCCAGGCGGCTGGCCTTGCGCGAGGTGTCCAGCAGGCGCTTGGACAGCTGCACGCCGATCGCGTACAGCACCCGCGGCGCATCGGACGACAGCGAGCCCAGGAACAGCTGGTGCAGGCGCTCGTAGCTGATCTCGGCCAGTTCGCAGGGCGTACGGGTGCGCAGGATCACCTCGCGCTGGTCGGACTCGATGAACAGGCCCATCTCGCCGACGAACTCGCCGCTGCCGAAATAGCCCAGCACCAACTCGCGGTCGTCATCTTCCTCGGCGATGATGCTGACCGAGCCGCTGACCACGTAGTACAGGGTGCCGGCCGGATCGCCGGGCCTGAACACGTCCGTCCGCGCCGGATAGCGGCGACGGTGGCTGTGGGCCAGGAAGCGGTCGATGGTGGCGGTGTCCAACGTCAAAGGACTTGGAGCGATGCGCACAGGTGCTGCAGTGGATGTGTTTCCGGGGCTCATGGCGGCTTCGCTACGGCGTAATTCCCGAAGCTTAACGGGACGCGTTCGCGGCGGCAAACAAGAGACGGACGCCACGTTTCGCAGCGCGGCCATTTGGCTCATAATTGATTGGCTTTCCCCCCGACCCACTTCCAGAGGATCCACGCCGTGGTCAAGCCGTTGCCTCGCCTGAGGCTGCAAGGTTTCAACAACCTCACCAAGGCGTTGAGCTTCAACATCTACGACGTCTGCTACGCGATCTCCGAAGAGGAGCGCCAGCGCTACATCGAGTACATCGACGAGCAGTACGACGCCGATCGCCTGACCCAGATCCTCACCGATGTGGCCGAGATCATCGGCGCCAACATCCTCAACATCGCGCGCCAGGACTACGACCCGCAGGGCGCCTCGGTGACGATCCTGATCTCCGAGGAGCCGGTCATCGACAAGAAGGCGGCGGGCAAGGAGATCATTTCCGATGCCGTGGTCGCGCACATGGACAAGAGCCACATCACCGTCCATACCTACCCGGAAACCCATCCGCAGCACGGTATCGCCACGTTCCGCGCCGACATCGATGTCGCCACCTGCGGCGTGATTTCGCCGCTGAAGGCCCTCAATTACCTGATCGAGAGCCTGGAATCGGACATCGTGATCATGGATTACCGCGTGCGCGGCTTCACCCGCGACGTGAAGGGCAAGAAGCACTACATCGACCACAAGATCAACTCGATCCAGAACTTCCTGGCCAAGAACGTCAAGTCGCGCTACGAGATGTTCGACGTCAACGTCTATCAGGAGAACATCTTCCACACCAAGATGCACCTGAAGGACTTCGACCTGGACCAGTACCTGTTCGAGGAAAAGGCCAAGAATCTCTCGTTCAAGGAGCGCATGCGCATCGAGGCGCTGCTCAAGCGCGAGATCGAGGAGCTGTTCCACGGGCGCAACCTGTCCGAGTAAGCGCTCCACACCGGCGGGACGGCCCGCCCGCAGCACGCGCTGCGACCCCTGCCGACGGCGGCCCGATGTGCAGACATCGGGCCGTTTTCGTTTTCATTTGTCTACGGAGAAAGACAATGCCCTGGATCTACCTGCTGCTCGCCGGTCTGTTCGAGATCGGCTTCGCCCTCGGCCTGAAGTACAGCGAAGGCTTCACCCGGCCGTGGCCGACCGTGGCCACCCTGGCCGGTGCGGGCCTGAGCCTGTGGCTGCTGACCCAGGCGCTCAAGCACATCCCGCTGGGCACCGCCTATGCGATCTGGACCGGGATCGGTGCACTGGGCACGGCGGTGCTCGGCATCGCCCTGTTCGGCGACAGCGCCTCGCCGGCGCGGTTGGCCTGCATCGGCCTGATCGTGGTTGGGGTGATCGGCCTGAAGCTGGTCGGGCACTGAGCGCAGCCCGCGCGCGCGTGGGCCTCAGGCGGCGGCGATGCGGCGCCGGGTCAGCACCCGGCCGATCAGCAGCCGGTGCGCGACCACCGCCAGCAGGGCGGCGATCGACAGCGCGATCAGCGCGCGGGTGAACACGCTGCCGAGGTTGCCGGCGTGCTGCAGCTGGTCCAGGCGCCCGAAGCGTGCGGGATCGGCATTGGCGTAGGCGATCTCGACCGTGGCGCCGTCCAGCAGCAACGGCGCGGCTTCCGCGCCGCTGGCCTCGAAGGCGCCGCTGTGCAGGCGGCCCTTGCTCTCGAACACATAGTGGAAGCGGTAGCGCACCAGTGGCTCGGTCTGCACGCCGAAGGCGCCGTCGGCGATCACCGGGACGGTGGCGACGGAATGGTCGCGCAGGATCGCGCTGGCCTGGCGGTAGTCGCCGAGCAGGTGATGCAGCAGGGCGCCGCCGCCGATCGCGAACAGGGTCGCGAACAGCAGGCGCGACAACCAGCGGGTCCGGGGCGATGGCAGATGGGGCGAGGATGCGGGCATGACAGTCTGCAGGCGGAGCGCACGCGGGCGCGACTCGGCACGGGTACATCGGTGGCTGCGGCACATGGCGATACCGCAGCCGGAACGGCGTGCGCCGACGTGGAATCAGTCAGCGTTCGTTCACTTTAACGCGATCGGCCCGGCAATGCCAGCCGGGGTCGCATCGGCCCGACCGGCGGGCGGCTACAGCCGATAGGCGACGGCCTTCATCAGTCGCGAGGCGGCGGCCATGACCGTGGGGATCGGCGGCGGCAGGCGTCGTGCCCCGGCCTGTTCGGCATGTTCGGCGTGGCGGGCCTCGTCGGCCTTCATCACCTTCAGCACGTCGCGGCTGCGCAGGTCCGCCGGCGGCAGGGTCTGCAGGTGTTCGTCCAGGTGCGCCTCGACCTGGCGCTCGGTCTCGACCACGAAGCCCAGGTTCCAGCCGTCGCCGCGCAGCCCGGCCAGGGTGCCGATCGCGTAGCTGCCGGCGTACCACAGCGGATTGAACAGGCTGGGGCGGCTGTCCAGTTCGCGCAGCCGCGCCGCGCACCAGGCCAAGTGGTCGGTCTCTTCCTGCGCCGCCTCCAGCAGGTGCGCACGGGTGGCCGGATCGTGCGCGACCGCGGCCTGGCCGAAATACAGACCCTGCGCGCAGACCTCGCCGACGTGGTTGATGCGCATCAGGCCGGCGGCATGGCGGCGCTCGTCCGGCGCCAGCACCATATCGGCGGTGGCCGCGGCCGGGTAGGGGCGCTGCGCCGGCGGGTCGCCGAATACGGTCTCCAGCGCGCGCTGGGCCTCGACCAGGGCGCGATCGAGCGGGGAATGCTGGCGGCTGGCGGTCATGGGGGAAGCCCGGAAGCAGTGGGGATCCCGATTTTCGCCCCCCGGCCGGCGCACTGCCAAGCGCGCCGCCTGCCCGATCTCCGCCGGTCATGGGTGGACTTGCGCCGGCCGGCCGGGCCGCGTAGAATTTCGCCTCTTGCGTTTTTGCAATTCACAACGCGTGGCAAAGTTCCGGCCGTTCGCTGCAGGAATCCGCCCGACCAACCGAGTCTGATCATGAGCACCTTCACTGCTAAGTCCGAGACCGTCCAGCGCGACTGGTATCTCGTCGACGCCGCCGGCAAAACGCTGGGCCGGCTTTCCACCGAACTGGCCCGCCGCCTGCGCGGCAAGCACAAGCCGGTCTACACCCCGCACGTCGATACCGGCGATTACCTGGTGGTGATCAACGCCGAGAAGATCGTCGTCACCGGCAACAAGCTCAAGGACAAGAAGTACCACCGCTTCACCGGCTACATCGGCAACCTGAAGACCGAGAGCCTGGAGCAGGCGCTGGAGCGCCACCCGGAGCGCGTGATCGAAATCGCGGTCAAGGGCATGCTGCCCAAGGGCCCGTTGGGCCGCGCGATGTACCGCAAGCTCAAGGTCTATTCCGGTGCGGAGCATCCGCACGCCGCTCAGCAGCCGCAGGTTCTGGATATCTAATCATGGCGATTTCGCAAAACTACGGCACTGGCCGCCGCAAGTCCTCCACCGCCCGCGTGTTCCTGCGCAAGGGCACCGGCAACATCTCCGTCAACGGCCGTCCGCTGGACGAGTTCTTCGGCCGCGAGACCGCGCGCATGATCGTGCGCCAGCCGCTGGAGCTGACCAAGAACACCGAAAGCTTCGACATCCTGGTCACCGCCACCGGCGGCGGCACCACCGGCCAGGCCGGTGCGATCCGCCTGGGCATCGCCCGCGCGCTGGTCGAGTACGACGAAACCCTGAAGACCGAGCTGCGCAAGGCCGGCTTCATGACCCGCGACGCCCGCGAAGTCGAGCGTAAGAAGGTCGGTCTGCACAAGGCCCGTCGCGCCACCCAGTTCTCCAAGCGCTGATCCATCGCGCCTGGCGTGGGCTCCCTCGGGAGCCTGCTGGGGACCAAGCAAAAGCCCGGCTTCGGCCGGGCTTTTGTCGTTTGGGTTTGGTGGGTGCGTCGGCCGATGCGCCAGCAGTTGTCGCGGATCAGCCTCGCTGGATCTGCGTGCGGTGCGCGGGTGATCGCCGGCCTAGTCGGAGGTCCGGGTTCGCTACTGGCTCTTGCTATCCAGGCTTCCGGATCGCGGGTCTTGCTGGCCGATGGCAATTCATCCGGGCCACACCCGTTGCCGGCGACTCGCATCCCATCTGGTGGAGTAGCCCCTTGGAGTCCAAGAGGGCGCGCCGACAGGCGCGGGGATGTGGAGGCGGAAGGCCGGGGCCCGCACCTTGCGTAGCAAGGTGTGGGGCGCAGGCGCGTAGCGCCTGCGCGAACCCGCAGCCAAACACACAAAAAAGGCCGATCTTTCGATCGGCCTTTTTTGTGTGTTTGGCTGCCCCGGATGGATTCGAACCACCGAATGCCTGAGTCAGAGTCAGGTGCCTTACCGCTTGGCGACGGGGCAATGTGGACTGCAAGTATCGCACGCCTTGGGCGTACACACCATGGTGGCTATGGGTGGACTCGAACCACCGACCCCAGCATTATGAGTGCTGTGCTCTAACCGGCTGAGCTACATAGCCCTGGTGAACCGCCAATTCTTATGGAGAAGCGGGCGGCTGTCAACGGGTTTTTGCGCTGCTTGTGGCCCGGCCGCAGCCATGGCAGAGTCGGAGCCAGTAGATTTTTCAGGAGTCCGCATCGTGATCGATCCGGACGGCTATCGACCGAACGTAGGCATCGTGCTGATGCGGCCGGATGGTCAGGTGTTCTGGGCACGCCGTGTGCGCCGGGACGGCTGGCAGTTCCCGCAAGGCGGCATGAACACCGACGAGACCCCGGTGGAGGCCATGTACCGCGAGTTGCGCGAAGAAACCGGGCTGTTGCCCGAGCATGTGGAAGTGCTCGGCGCCACTCCCGGTTGGCTGCGCTATCGCCTGCCCAGCCGGGCCATCCGCCGCAACGAGCGCCAGGTCTGCATCGGCCAGAAGCAGGTCTGGTTCCTGTTGCGGATGCAGTGCGACGAGAGCCAGCTGAACCTGGAACTGACCGAGACGCCGGAGTTCGATCACTGGCGCTGGGTCGATTTCTGGTACCCGGTGGAGCACGTGGTGCTGTTCAAGCGCGGGGTCTACGCGCGGGCGCTGCGTCATCTGGCGCCCCTGGCGCAGACCATCGCCGGCGCCGGCATCCGCGCCATGCCGACCCTGGCCCAGGAGGCTTGGCTGCCGGGCAATACGGCGGGCCACGAGCGGCCGCGCAAGCGTCCACGCAAGCGCGGCGGGCCTTGGGCGGCGCGGATTAATAACGATTAACGGGCGGAATTGACAACCATTCTCACTTTGGTTTGAATGGGCGCCAGGCGCAGTCCGCGCCGTCCGCCGCCAAGCCCGCCGTGTACGTCTGCATCTGCAATGGGGTCACCGATCGCCAGATCCGCGAAGCCGCCGAAGCCGGCTGCCGCAGCGTGTCCGAACTGACCATGCGCACGGGCTGCGGGGCCACCTGCGGCTCCTGCCTGGACATGGCCGGCGACCTGCTGGAGCGCGCGCTGAGCCGCGAGCTGCCCCTGCCGGTGCTCGGCGGCCTAGCCCGCGCCGCCTGAGGCCGTGGCCGCGCTGCAGCGCGGGATGATCACGATTCGCGTTCCTTCACGTCGCAGCGCGATTCGCTAGAGTCTGCGCTTTCCGGCTTACGCGAGCGATGCAATGAAGGGCGACAGCAAAGTCATCGAGTTCCTCAACAAGGTCCTCTACAACGAGCTGACCGCGATCAACCAGTACTTCCTGCACGCCAAGATGCTGAAGAACTGGGGTCTGAAGGAACTGGCCGAGCACGAGTACAAGGAATCCATCGACGAGATGAAGCACGCCGACAAGCTGGCGGACCGCATCCTGTTCCTCGAGGGGCTCCCCAACTTCCAGGCGCTGGGCAAGCTGCGCATCGGCGAGAACCCCAAGGAAATCCTCGAGTGCGACCTGGCGCTGGAGCAGGACGGCACGGTCACCCTGCGCGAAGGCATCGCCTACGCCGAATCGATCCAGGACTACGTCAGCCGCCAGTTGCTGGCCGACATCCTGGAATCGGAAGAAGAGCACATCGACTGGCTGGAAACCCAGCTCGACCTGATCGACCGGATCGGCGAGCCGAACTACCTGCTGACCAAGCTCGACGACTGAATCGTCGGCGCATCACGCCGCGGCGCTGGCCTGTGGCGCCGCGCAGGCTGCTGTTCGCTCTGCGCTCCGGGATGGCGCTGACATGCACGTGTGGGAGCGGCTTCAGCCGCGACGCGTTGATGGTGATCGTCGCGGCTGAAGCCGTTTCTGCACGCACCGGGCAGGCGACGACTGCGGCGGTACGGCGCAAGCGCAGCGAGACCTTCCTGTGCGGACCACCGCAACACGTCGTTGCTGAATCTCGCGGCGTCCTCTGCGCGTGATCGCGGGTGGAGCATGCGGCTTGGCGAAGGTTATGCAGGTGCACCACGACAGCCATGCATGCACAGCGCCACTGTTCCTGTAAGAGCGGCTTCAGCCGCGATGGCGTTACCGGTAGCGCCTTGTCGCGCGGAAGCGCTCCTACAAGAAAGGCAGTAGACCGTGCGTCGATGTCTTCGATGCACTGTGGCCGGGTCTCGCGGGCGCGTGTCGTCTGCAGACGCGCCGTAGCGCGATACCGCGCTAGGGTTCGGCGGGTTCGGCGGTGTCGCGGACGCTGGCGCGGTAGCCGCTCAGCGCCAGGCGCGCGCGCGCGAACTCGGCGATCACCAGGGCGACCGCGACCACGGGGCGATCCAACGTGCCGGTGCGCACGCCCGATTCGATGCGCAGCGCCGCCGCCGACAGCGCCAGTGCGCCGAGGTTGGCGGCCGAGGACTTCAGCGTGTGTGCGGCCTCGCGCAGCGCGTCGCTCTGCGCCGTCGCCGCAGCCTGCTCCAGGCGCTGGATCAGCAGCGGCGCATCGGCCAGGAACAGCTCGACGATCTGCGCCACGCTGGCCGAGCCGATGACCTCGCGCAACTCGTCGAGCACGGCGATCTCCAGCACCGGCGCCGGTACCGCTGATGGCGGTTCCGGATCGTCTGCCTCCGGCGCGGCGAGCGGCGGCGTCGACGTTGCGGTGGCGCCGCGCGATGCCAGGTCCTGGTCCAGCGCAGGCGCTGCCGGGGGGGCGTCGAGCGTGGCGTGATCGGGCGATGGCAGCGAGGCGGTCGATGTGGTGATGGGCCTGGACGCCGTGTCAGCGTCCGCCGTGTGCAGGGTGGTGTGGGGGCTGTCCTGCGGTTCGACGTGCATCGCGTCGGCGAGCGCATCCGCCGCTGGCCCGCTGGCGATCGCCGCGGACCGGTCCCCGGCTGCATCCG
>NZ_AQOI01000648.1:0-1894 GCF_000364665.1 Xanthomonas sp. SHU 199 | reverse complement strand
GGCGGCAGCCAGCGCTGCAGGCAGTCCTCCAGCCGCGCGCGGTCGAGCGGCTTGGACAGGTAATCGTCCATGCCGGCATCGAGGCAGCGCTGGCGGTCGCCGGCCATCGCGTTGGCGGTCATCGCCACGATCGGCAGGCGCGGGCGCGACGCATCGGCCTCGCGCTGGCGCCACTGCCGGGTAGCGGCGTAGCCGTCCAGCACCGGCATCTGGCAGTCCATCATCACCAGGTCGTACGGCTGCCGCGACAACTGCGCCAATGCGGCGGCGCCGTCCTCGACGCTGTCGGCGTGGTGGCCGAGCGATTCCAGCAGCCGCCGCGCCACCATCAGGTTGACCGGATTGTCCTCGACCAGCAGCAGGCGGTAGCCGCTGCGCGTCGGCGGCGCGTCGGCCACGACGGTCGTCGGTTCCGCGGCGCGGGCCGGTGCGGGGGCGTCCATGAGGTCCGTCGCGAAGGCATCGTGGTAGAACGCGTCGGCGGTGTCGGCGCCATCGCCAGCGGTCTCGCTGGCCAGGCTCGGCGTCGCCGGGGCCAGCGCCAGCATGCTGCGCAGGTCGATGTCCGCCGCCTGCCGCGACAGCAGCGCGCCGTGCGCGCGGATTTCCTCGGGAATGTCGGCCTCGCCATACAGCCAGATCAGCCGCGCGGTCTGCGGCGCCGGCAGGCGCGCCACCGCCCGTTGCAGGGCGCGCGCGCTCTGCCGCAGCCCGTCCAGGTCGCCGATCACCAGATCGTAGGTCGGGCGCACGCTACCGCCACTGCCGTTGCCGCGCAGCCGCTCCAGTGCCTCCTGGGTCGAATCGACCTTGCTCACCTGCACGCCCCAGTTCGGCAGCAGCACGCTCAGGCGCTGCTGCAGGCGCTGGTCGGCGCCGACCAGCAGCGCATGCAGCCGCGGCAGGCCGCCCGGATTCTGCGGCAGGTCGCCGATCACCTTCAGCAGCGGGATCTCGAACCAGAACGTGGCGCCCTGGCCCTGCCGCGACGCCACGCCGATGCGCCCGCCCATCAGTTCGACGATGCGCTTGCAGATGGTCAGGCCCAGCCCGGTGCCGCCGTACAGGCGGGTGGTGGAGGCGTCGGCCTGGGTGAAGGCCTGGAACAGGTGCTCCTGGCGCTCGGCGCTGATGCCGATGCCGGTGTCGCGTACCTCGAAGCGCAGCAGGTGCTGTGCCGGGGTCTCGCCGAGCCGGCGCACGCCCAGGTCGATGCCGCCGCGCGCGGTGAACTTGACCGCGTTGCCGAGCAGGTTGCTCAGCACCTGGCGCAGGCGCACCGGGTCGCCTCGCACCGGCAGGCGCACCGCCGGGTCCAGTTGCAGCGCCATGCGCAAGCCCTTGGCCTCGGCCGCGCGCTGCATCAGCTCCAGCACGCCGTCGAGCAGTTCGCGCAGGTTGAAGGTGGTGATCTCCAGCTCCAGCCGGTTCGCTTCCAGCTTGGAGTAGTCCAGGATGTCGTCGACGATGCGCAGCAGTTGCAGCGAGGAGGTGTTGGCCGCGCGCAGCATCTCGCGCTGGTCCAGGCCGAGCGGGCCGCGCCCGATCAGTTCCAGCATCGGGATGATGCCGTTGAGCGGGGTGCGGATCTCGTGGCTCATCGTCGCCAGGAACTCGCCCTTGGCCAGCACGGCGGCCTCGGCGGCCTGCTTGGCCTGCAGCAGTTCCTGTTCCAGCCGCTCGCGCACGTGCACGTCGTGCTGCAGGGCGTTGCGCTCGGACTCGGCCAGCGCGGCACGCGCCAGCGCCGCATCCAGGCGTTCGATCTGCTGGCGCGCGCGGCAGCCAGCCAGGGTGGCCAGCGCCGCGGCGGCGGCCATGCACAGCGGCGCCAGCCAATGCCACAGCGGCGACAACGGCAGCGCCAGCGGCGGCAGCGCCAGCAAGGTGCCGG
>NZ_AQOI01000647.1:0-2435 GCF_000364665.1 Xanthomonas sp. SHU 199 | reverse complement strand
GCTGCACGATGGCGCGCGCCAGCGGATGCGCCGAGCCGGTCTCCAGCGCCGCGGCCAGGCGCAACAGCGGCGCGGTCTCGGCCGCGTCGGCGACCAGCACCGCCGTCACCTGCGGCTGGCCCAGGGTCAGCGTGCCGGTCTTGTCGACCACCAGCGCGGTCAGCGCACGGGCGCGTTCCAGCACCTCGGCGTCGCGGATCAGGATGCCGGCGCGCGCGCCGACACCGGTGCCGACCATGATCGCGGTCGGCGTGGCCAGGCCCAGCGCGCACGGGCAGGCGATCACCAGCACCGCCACCGCATGCACCAGCGCCTCGGCGAAGCTGCCGCCCAGCGCCCAGGTCGCGCCCAGGGTGAGCGCGGCGATGGCCAGCACCGCCGGCACGAACACCGCGGCGATACGGTCGACCAGGCGCTGGATCGGCGCGCGCGAGCCTTGCGCGGCATCGACCATGCGCACGATCTGCGCCAGCAGGGTGTCGGCGCCGACCCCGGTGGCGCGTGCGCGCAGCAGGCCGAGCTGGTTGACCGTCGCAGCGTGCAGGCGGCTGCCCGGCGCCTTGGCCACCGGCATGGCCTCGCCGGAGAGCATCGCTTCGTCCACGCTGGAATGACCCTCGAGCACCTCGCCGTCCACCGGCACGCGCTCGCCGGCGGCGACCACGAACACGTCGCCAACCGCCAGTTCCGCCGCGTCCACCTCCACGATGGCGCCGTCGCGCTCGACCCGCGCGGTGGTCGGCGCCAGGTCGAGCAGCGCGCGCACCGCCGCGGTGGTGCGGCGCTTGGCGCGGGCCTCGAGCAGGCGCCCGAGCAGCACCAGGGTGATGACGCTGGTGCTGGCCTCGAAGTACACGTGCTGGCCGTGCAGGCCGGCCACGGTGACCACGGCGCTGTACAGATAGGCCATGCCGGTGCCCAGCGCGACCAGCACATCCATGTTGGCGCTGCCGTTGCGCAGCGCGCGGTAGCCGGCGCGGTAGAAACGCGCGCCGATCCAGCACTGCACCGGGGTGGCGAGCAGCAACTGCAGCCAGCGCGGCAGCGGTTCGGCGTGCGCGCCGCGCAGGGCGTCGCCATCCAGCATGCCGAGCATCTGCCCCCAGAACGGCAGCGTCAGCAGCACCGCCGCGGCGAACAGGCCCAGCTCGCATCGCCACGCGCGCCGCTCGCTGCGCTCGCGCTCGGCCAGCTGCGCCGGGTCCATGGCCTGCGCGACGCGCGCGCCGAACCCAGCACGGGCGATCCGCGCGATGAGTTCCGCCGGCGCGACCGTGCCCGGCACGATCTCCACCCGCGCCTTGGCCGAGGCCAGGTTGGCGTGGCCGGCGAGCACGCCCGGGGTCTTCGCCAGCACCGCGTCGATCGCCGCCACGCAGGAGGCGCAGTGCAGGCCGCTGAGTTCCAGGGTCACGGTCTGGGTCGGCACGCGGTAGCCGGCCTGCTGGATGCGCTGCAGCAGCGTCGGCAGATCCACCTGCTGCGGATCGTAGTCCACCTGTACGCGCGCGCCGGCATAGCTGGCCTGCGCCGCCACGCCGGGCAGGCGCTGCAGCGCCTTCTCCACGCCGGCCGCGCAGGCGGCGCAGGTCATGCCCTGCACCGGCAAGGTCAGCGAGGCGGTGGCGCGGCCCGTGCTCATCGCGACGGCTCGCCGGCGGCATCGCCGCGGATGTCGCCCAGGATCGGGCAGGCGTCCGGCGCACCGCGGCCGGGGCACTCCTCGACCAGGGCCGCCAGGGTATTGCGCATCTCGGTCAGCTCGGCGATGCGCCGATCCAGCGCCTGCAGGCGCGCGCTGGCGCGCTGCTTGATGCCCTCCACGCCGTGCACGCGATCGTCCTGCAACGCCAGCAACTCGCCGATCTCCTCCAGCGAAAAGCCCAGTTCCTTGGCGCGGCGGATGAAGCGCACCCGCTGCACCGCCGCGGCGTCGTACTCGCGGTAGCCGGAGGCGCGGCGCGGCGCGGGCGGCAGCAGGCCCTGGCGCTCGTAGTAGCGCACGGTGTCGATGGCGACGTCGGCCTGGCGGGCGAGCGCGCCGATGGTGAAGCAGGCGGTGGCGGGGTCGGATCGCATGCGCACACCCTACTCCCTGGAGTCGGGTCCAGAGTCAAGCCTTGCCGCATGGCGGTCGCTTGCCGCCCACGCCGGCTTCGGTATCCTCTTGTTCCTTCTGCCGCCACGCCCTGCCTGTCCGTGCCGACCTTTGCCGTCCTGCTGCGCCTGCTGCTATGCCTGAGCCTGCTGCTCAACGGCACCGCGGCCGCCATGGCGATGCCGGGCATGGCGACGCACGGCACCTCGACGCACGACACGGCTGCCGCGGTCGCCAGCGCGGCGCCGGCGCCGGCGCATGCGGCAATGCCATGTCACGACGCACCGCCACCGCCGCCGGCCGACCACGGCGAGCACTGCCACGACCATGCCGGCAA
>NZ_AQOI01000646.1:0-3456 GCF_000364665.1 Xanthomonas sp. SHU 199 | reverse complement strand
GCTGCCAATGTCCGCACGCGCAACCGCTGCCGGCCTTGCTGGCGATGCCGCTGGCGCTGCCACGCTTGCCACGCACCCTAATTGCCGCCGCTCCCCAGGCCGCGCACGGCGCGCCCGGCCTGCCGCGGCTGGAACGCCCTCCCAGCGCCTGAGCGCGCGCGGCCGCCTGCTGGGCGGTCTCCGGTGGCAGCGCACAGGCGCTGCCGCGTCCGTGCCTGCAGCGCCCTTCGGCGCTGCGTGGCGCATCGCATCCGCTGACGGACATCGCACATGAACCCATCTTCTTCCG
Organism: Xanthomonas sp. SHU 199; assembly: GCF_000364665.1. Classification (NCBI taxonomy): domain Bacteria; kingdom Pseudomonadati; phylum Pseudomonadota; class Gammaproteobacteria; order Lysobacterales; family Lysobacteraceae; genus Xanthomonas; species Xanthomonas sp. SHU 199. Next base: position 3,167 of record NZ_AQOI01000646.1, on the reverse strand, counting down.
GCCTGCCGGCGCTGCCGTCGCGGCGCCGCTTCGTCACCGGGCTGGCGCTGGGCGCCGCCGCCGGCCTCACCGGGCTGCCGCTGCGCAGCGCCCACGCCAGCGCGCTGGCCCGCAACGGCGCCGCGCCTTACGTGCTGCACGGCACTGACCTGGATCTGAGCATCGGCAGCACCCGGGTCAACTTCACCGGGCGCGAGCGCCCCGCCATCGCCGTCAACGGCAGCGTGCCGGCGCCGCTGCTGCGCTGGCGCGAAGGCGACACCGTGACCATCCGCGTGGCCAACCGCCTGCCCGGCCATACCCAGACCTCGGTGCACTGGCACGGCCTGCTGCTGCCGGCCAACATGGACGGCGTGCCGGGCATGAGCTTCGACGGCATCTACCCGGGCGAGACCTACCAGTACCGCTTCGCCCTGCGCCAATCCGGCACCTACTGGTACCACAGCCATTCGCTGCACCAGGAGCAGGCCGGGCTGTACGGCGCCATCGTGATCGACCCGCGCGAGCCGCCGCCGTATCGCTACGATCGCGAGCACGTGCTGCTGCTGTCGGACTGGACCGACCTGGATCCGGCGGCGTTGTTCCGGCGGCTGAAGCAGATGCCGTCCTACGACAACCTCTACCAGCGCACCGTCGGGGATTTCCTGCGCGACGCGCGCGAGGACGGGCTGCGCGCCACCCTCGCCGACCGCGGCATGTGGGGGCGCATGCGCATGACCCCCAGCGATCTGTCCGACGTCAACGGCAACACCTACACCTACCTGCTCAACGGCATGACCCCGGCCGGCAACTGGACCGGGCTGTTCCGTCCCGGCGAGAAGGTGCTGCTGCGCTTCATCAACGCCTCCAGCATGAGCTACTTCGACGTGCGCATCCCCGGGCTGAAGATGACCGTGGTCGCCGCCGACGGCCAGTACGTGCACCCGGTAAGCGTGGACGAGTTCCGCATCGCTGCGGCCGAGACCTTTGATGTGCTGGTCGAACCCAGCGGCCAGGACGCCTACACGGTGTTCGCACAGGACATGGGCCGCACCGGCCACGCGCGCGGCACGCTCGCCGTGCGCGAAGGACTGCAGGCACCGGTGCCGGCGAACGATCCGCGCCCGCTGCTGCGAATGCAGGACATGGGCCACGCGATGGCCGGCCACGCCGGCATGGAGCACGGCGCAGGCATGGCCATGCACGGTATGGAGGGCGGCTGCGGCGCGAACATGCACATGGCCGGCATGCCGGGCATGGACCACGCCGCGCACGCGGCTGCCAGCACTGCCGCCGCACCGGCGCATCCACGCAGCGAACGCGGCAATCCGCTGGTGGACATGCAGTCCTCCGCCACCGCGCCGCGGCTGGACGACCCCGGCATCGGCCTGCGCGACAACGGCCGCCGCGTGCTGACCTATGCCGACCTGCACAGCCTGTTCGAGGACCCGGACGGACGCGAGCCGGGACGCGAGATCCAGTTGCACCTAACCGGCAACATGGAGAAGTTCGCCTGGTCGTTCGACGGCATTCCCTTCGCCAGCGCCGAGCCGCTGCGGCTGAACTACGGCGAGCGCCTGCGCATCGTGCTGGTCAACGACACGATGATGCAGCACCCGATCCACCTGCATGGCATGTGGAGCGACGTGGAGGATGCCGCCGGCCGCTTCCAGGTGCGCAAGCACACCGTGGACATGCCGCCGGGCACGCGCCGCAGCTACCGCGTGCGCGCCGATGCGCTGGGCCGCTGGGCCTACCACTGCCACCTGCTGTACCACATGGACGGCGGCATGATGCGCGAAGTGCGGGTGGACGCATGAGCCGCCTCCACTTCTCGCCGCTCGCCCAGGCGACCGGCCTGGTGCTGCTGTTGGCGCACGCCGTGGCGCAGGCACAGCATGTCCACGTGGCCGACAGCGACGCCGATCTCCCTGCCGCGCCCTGCGCCTGCCCGGCAGCCGCCGCCAGCATGCCCATGGCGGACGCGACAACGGCACCGCAGCCCGACGCGGCAATAGACGGTGCCGTGGACCACGCCGCACTGGGCCATGCCGCGCACGCGCCGGCCATGCACGCCGCGCCTGCCACGCAGACCACAGCAGAGCACGCCGACGCCATGTCGCACGCGCACATGGACCACACCACGAAGGACCACGCGGCCGCGCCGGCGTCGCAGGTCGATCACAGCCACCGCGCGCATCACGCACACGACGGCATGCATCACGACCGCATGGACCATGCGACGCCGCCTGCACCCGAACCGACAGCGTGCCACTGTCCCGCGAGCGCCAACACATCGCTGCCGCGCGAGCCGATCCCGCCGATCACCGCCGCCGACCGTGCGACCGCGTTCCCGGTGCTGCGCGAGCACGGCATGGCGCACGGCGCGGCGCGCACCGGCTACCTGCTGGTCGATCGCCTGGAGGGCTGGGACAACGCCCACGGCAGCGGCCAGGCCTGGGAAGCGCGCGGCTGGTACGGCGGCGACATCGATCGGCTGTGGCTGCGCAGCGACGGCGAACGCGAGGGCGGCCGCACCACGGCGTCGACGCTGGAACTGGCCTATGGCCGCGCGATCTCGCCCTGGTGGGACATGCTGATCGGCGCCAGGCAGGCGTTCGCGCCGGGCCGCGCGCGGACCTCGGCCGCGTTCGGCGTGCAAGGCATGGCGCCGTACAAGTTCGAGGTGTCGGCCATGCTCTACGTCGGCGAGGGCGGCCATGCCAGCCTGCACCTGGAAGGCGAGTACGACGTGCTGCTGACCAATCGCCTGATCCTGCAGCCACGGCTGGAAGCGGAACTGGCCGCGCGCGACGATCCGGCGCATCGTACCGGCAGCGGCCTGGCCAGCGTGGAGGGCGGGTTGCGCCTGCGCTACGAAGTCACCCGCCGGTTCGCACCGTATGTCGGCGTGGAGCACGTGCGCAGCTTCGGCGACACCACCGACCTGCGCCGCGCCGATGGCGAGGCGGCGCGCGAGACGCGCTGGGTCGCCGGCCTGCGGTTCTGGTTCTGAGCGGACGGCAACGCGGCGCGGCGCTGTCCGTCGACGGTCGTTCTCCCCATCCAGGGTCGGCCGCAGTTCACCCGGTACATGCGAGGGTTCGGGCGGCCCTGTGCGCACCACGCACGCGGGGCTGTCACCGTCGATCGCCCAGGAGACCCGCTCGATGCACGAATCCGCCAAC
>NZ_AQOI01000645.1:0-15234 GCF_000364665.1 Xanthomonas sp. SHU 199 | reverse complement strand
CCCGCCGGTGGCTCGGCCTGGCAGGCATCGCCTGCCTGGCCGTGCTCGCCGCTTGCGCATGTTCGACCGCCATGCAGCAACGCCCTCTGCTGCCGGACGGCACCCACGCGGCTGCCGACGGGCAGGACGCCAACGCGGCCAGGGCAGTGATCGTCTACTTCGATCGCAGCGGCGACGTCGAGCAGACCAAGCGCCGCATCAGCGCGGCGGCGGCGGGCTGGCATGCCCCGCTGCTGTACACGCTCGACCCCGTCGGCGCCATCGTGTTGGGGGTCCCGACCGGGAAGACCGCCGAGCGCCTCATCGCCGACGTCGGCGCCATCGCGGGCGTGCTGATGGCGGTACCCGATGGCCAACAGCAACTGCAGCAGGACGCGTCGTCGCCCCCTTCGTCGGTGCGGTAGCCAGCGGGCCGATGCCAGGGGCGCCCGCGCCTGCGGGCGAGCGCGCTGGATGGCCTGGACGCGTCCGCGCGCGCCGGTGCGGCCGTCTCCAGCAGGCGCGGCGCTGTCGGTTTCCAGGATCGGCCACGACAGGCGTCATGGCAATGCCCGCCACGGCCGAAGCCGCTGCTACAACACGGCTCCCGCAAGAACGCTTCAGCTAGGCGTGCAGCGCCGCCTGCAACCCCGCCACCTCGTGCCGCGGCGGGCGCAGCGCCCCCAGCGTGCCGACCAGTTCGCGGTAGCTGCGCGCGAGCTGCGCGAACAGCCCCGCGTCGCTGTCGCGGCTCTCGGCGACTTCGGCATAGGCGCCGCGGCCCAGATCGATGAAGTAGTCCACGCTGACCCGACGTCGCGCCGCCACGCCAGGGAACAGCCCGGCGATCAGCAGGCAACCGTCGCCGACCTCGCGCAAGGCGTCGGCACGCGCACGCCCCACCTGCTCCTGCGCATGCAACCACGCAAGGGCCTGGATGCGCGCCAGCAACTGCGCGTCGCGCTGGTAGCGCAGCAACACGAACACCAGATAGTGCTCGCGCGATTCGTCCAGCGGCCGGCCCAGGCGCTGCCCGGCCTCGTGCACCAGCGCCTGCCACAGCTCGGCCGGCGCCCCCTGTCTGAAAGACTCGTACATGCGTCCTCCTGCGTGGTGGGAACCCTCGCAGGAAGCTTATGCATAACCCGGACCAATGCGCTGGCAGCCGGCCATGGCGCCTGCCAAGCCAGCGGTGCGGCGACTTACTCCACCGTCACCGACTTGGCCAGGTTGCGCGGCTTGTCCACGTCGGTGCCGCGCGCCAGCGCGGTGTGGTAGGCCAGCAACTGCACCGGCACGGTGTGCAGCACCGGGCTGAGCACGCCGGCGTGGCGCGGCGTACGGATCACGTGCACGCCTTCGGACGCGTTGAAGTTGCTGTCCTGGTCGGCGAACACGAACAGCTCGCCGCCGCGCGCGCGCACTTCCTGCATGTTCGACTTCACCTTCTCCAGCAAGGTGTCGTTGGGCGCGATCACCACCACCGGCATGTTGGCGTCGACCAGCGCCAGCGGGCCGTGCTTGAGCTCGCCGGCCGGATAGCCCTCGGCGTGGATGTAGGTGATCTCCTTGAGCTTGAGCGCGCCTTCTAATGCGATCGGGTAGTGCAGGCCGCGGCCGAGGAACAGCGCGTTGTGCTTGTCGGCGAAGCGCTCGGCCCACACCGCGATCTGCGGTTCCAGGTTGAGCACGTGCTGCACGCTGCCGGGCAGGTAGCGCAGCTGCTCCAGGTACTCGGCCTCCTGTTCGGCGCTCAGCCGCCCGCGGCGCTTGGCCAGCACGCAGGTAAGCTGGAACAGCGCCGCCAACTGGGTGGTGAAGGCCTTGGTCGAGGCCACGCCGACCTCGGCGCCAGCGCGGGTGTACAGCACCATCGCACTGGCGCGCGGGATCGCGCTCTCGGGCACGTTGCAGATCGACAGGGTCTTGGTATGGCCCAGCGCCTTGGCGTACTTGAGCGCCTCCATCGTGTCCAGGGTTTCGCCGGATTGGGAGATGGTCACGATCAGCTGCCGCGGATTGGCGCAGGCATCGCGGTAGCGGTACTCGCTGGCGATCTCCACGCTGCACGGCAGCCCGGCGATGCCCTCGATCCAGTAGCGCGCGGTCAGCCCGGCGTAGTAGCTGGTGCCGCAGGCCAGGATCTGCACGCCGTCCACGTCGGCCAGCAGCGCCTCGGCCTTGCTGCCGAACAGCGTGATGTCGAAGCCGCCTGCGTCGAACAGCGCCTCCAGCGTGTCGGCCAGCGCGCGCGGCTGCTCGTGGATCTCCTTCTGCATGAAGTGGCGGTACGGGCCCAGCTCCAGCGAGGCCAGCGACACGTCGGACACGTGCGGCTCGCGCTGCACCGGCTGGTCCTGCGCGTCGTACACCTGCACGCCATCGCGGCGCAGTTCGGCGGTGTCGCCCTCTTCCAGGAAGATCACCCGGCGCGTGGCCTGGATCACCGCCGAGACATCCGAGGCGATGAAGTTCTCGCCCTCGCCCAGGCCGATCAGCAGCGGGCAGCCCATGCGCGCGCACACCAGCAGGTCCGGACGCGACTTGCTCACCGCGGCCACGGCATAGGCGCCGGTCAGCTCCTTCACCGCCGCCTGCAGCGCGCCGAGCAGGTCGCGGCCCTGGGCGATGTAGTGGTGGATCAGGTGGGCGATGACCTCGGTATCGGTCTGCGATTCGAACACGTAGCCCAGCGCGGTCAGGCGCTCGCGCTGCTGCTCGTGGTTCTCGATGATGCCGTTGTGGACCAGCGCCAGGTCGCCATGACTGACGTGCGGGTGCGCATTGGCCTCGGTGACGCCGCCATGGGTCGCCCAGCGGGTGTGGCCGATCCCCAGCGGCGCGTGCAGGCCTTCGGCCAGCGCGGCGCTCTCGGTCTCGGACACGCGGCCGGTACGGCGCACGCGGCGGACCTGCCCGTCGGCGATGGCGGCGATGCCGGCCGAGTCGTAGCCCCGGTATTCCAGGCGCTTGAGCCCCTCGATCAGGACCGGAACCACATCGCGATCCGCGATCGCACCGACGATACCGCACATAGCCACGCCCTTCGCCGAAAAGTCCGCCATTCTAGCGAAGTCCGCTGAATGTCTCGCCGCTGTCCGCTGCCGGACACAGGGCGTGTCACCCATTCCCGAGCATGCCCCACCCTGGTGTCCGCGAACGTGTCCGCGGACACCCGGACACCTGTCCGCGCCGTCCGCACCCATACAATTCAACGACTTGCAGTTGGCACGCATCGTGCTGTGAAGTCCCCATCCTCACCGCTGCGACCGTCCGATGATCCGTGACACCTCCGCCCAGGACCAGGTTCTCGCCCGCCCCCGCTCCGCGGCCTGGCGCCGCTGGCTGTGGCCCGGGCTGATCGCCGCGCTGGTGCTGCTGGGCATCGCCTTCGCCGCGCGCGGCTGGATCGCCGGCAGCCGCTCGTTCGACGCGCAGCGGGTGCGCATCGCCACGGTGACCCGCGGCGACCTGGTCCGCGACATCTCCGCCGACGGCCGCCTGATCGCCGCCAACAGCCCGACCCTGTACGCGATCTCTGGCGGCACGGTGACCCTGAAGGTGGTCGCCGGCGACGTGGTCAAGCAGGGCCAGGAGCTGGCCGAGATCGACAGCCCGGAACTGCGCAGCAAGCTCGCCCAGGAAGAAGCCACCCTGGCCGGCCTGCAGGCCGAGGCCGGTCGTGCCGACCTGGACGCGACCCTGGCCCGCGCCAACGCCAGCAAGCTGATCGACCAGGCACAGATCGAGCGGCAGGCGGCCAGCCGCGACCTGGAGCGCTACCAGCGCGGCTATGAAGGCGGCGCGGTGCCGGCGGTGGAGCTGGCCAAGGCCCAGGACACCCTGAAGAAGGCCGACATCGCGATGAGCCATGCGCAGAAGGATTCCGGCCTGCAGGCGCAGGGCGCCTCGCTGGACGCGCGCAACAAGCGCCTGCTCGCCGAGCGCCAGCGCGCGGTGGTGGCCGAGGTGCAGCGCCAGGTCGACCTGCTGACCCTGCGCTCGCCGTTCGACGGCCAGGTCGGCCAGGTGCAGGTCTCGCAGCACACCAACGTCGCCGCCAACGCGCCGGTGCTGAGCGTGGTCGACCTCTCCAAGTTCGAACTGGAGATCAAGGTGCCGGAAAGCTTCGCCCGCGACCTGGCGATCGGCATGCCGGCGCAGTTGACCAGCGGTGCCGGCGAACCGTTCGCCGGCGCGATCTCGGCGGTGTCGCCGGAAGTGGTCAACGGCGAGGTCAACGCGCGCATCCGCTTCACCGACAAGCAGCCGCCGGGCCTGCGCCAGAGCCAGCGCATGAGCGCGCGGGTGCTGCTGGATACTCGCAAGAACGTGCTCAAGCTCGAGCGCGGCCCGTTCGTCGAACAGTCCGGCGGCCGCTACGCCTACGTCATGGACGGCGACTCGGCGGTGCGCCGCCCGGTCGAACTCGGCGTCACCAGCCTGGGCGAAGTCGAAGTGCGCTCGGGTCTGCAGCCGGGCGACCGGGTCGTGGTCTCCGGCAGCGACCTGTTCGGCGATGCGCCGCAGGTGACGGTGCATTAGGAGCCGGGAATCGGGAATGGGGATTGGTAAGCCCCTCTCGTTTTCTTCTCCTGGCCGCCGCTTCGAATCTCGACATCCCTAATCCCCAATCCCCGCTCCACCACCACAGGAACTCACGCCATGCTCGAAATGCGCTCCGTCTCCAAGGTCTTCCGCACCGAACAGGTCGAGACGCATGCGTTGCGCTCGCTGGACCTGCATGTCCGCGAGGGCGAGTTCGTCGCCGTCACCGGGCCGTCGGGTTCGGGCAAGACCACCTTCCTCAACATCGCGGGGTTGCTGGAAACCTTCACCAGCGGCCAGTACCTGCTCGACGGCCAGGACGTCAGCAACCTCAACGACGATGCGCGCTCGCGCATGCGCAACCAGAAGATCGGCTTCATCTTCCAGGGCTTCAACCTGATCCCCGACCTCAACCTGTTCGACAACGTCGACGTGCCGCTGCGCTACCGCGGCATGGGCGCGGCCGAGCGCAAGCAGCGCATCGAGGAGGCGCTGAGCCGGGTCGGGCTGGGCTCGCGCATGAAGCACTATCCGTCCGAACTTTCGGGCGGCCAGCAGCAGCGCGCGGCGATCGCCCGCGCCCTGGCCGGCAGCCCGCGCCTGCTGCTGGCCGACGAACCGACCGGCAACCTCGACTCGCAGATGGCGCGCGGGGTGATGGAACTGCTGGAGGAGATCAACGCGCAGGGCTCGACCATCGTCATGGTCACCCACGACCCGGAACTGGCCGCGCGCGCGCAGCGCAACGTGCACATCGTCGACGGCCAGGCCACCGACCTGCAGCGCGAGCCGGTGCTGGTGCAGGGCGGCGCGGCGGCGGCGTCCGCCAACGATCACCGCTGAGACAGGCCCTGCCATGTCGCTGCCGTATGCCGTGGAACTGGGATTGCGTGGAATGCGTCGGCATCCGCGCACGGTGTTGCTCGCCGTGATCACGCTCGCCCTGGGCCTGGCATCGGTGATGACGATGCTGACCTTGCAGGCGATGCTGTCCGCCGATCCACTGCCCGGCCTCAGCCAGCAGCTGTACCTGGGCTGGGTGGACTCGCGGCAGATCGCCCGCCAGGACGACCCCGACGCTGGCGAGCCGCCTCAGGCGCTGTGGAAGCTGGACGATGCCACGGCATTCATGGCTACGCTGCCGCAGGTGCGGCAGGCGGCGCTTACGCTGAGCACGTTCGACGTGAGCGACCAGGCACGCACGCGCCACCAGCAGGCCTACGCGATCAGCGCGCTGGGACCGATGCCGGCGCTGTTCGGCCTGCCGCTGCGGTCCGGCCGCTACTGGACGGACGCAGAAGAACGCAACCGTGCGCCGGTGGCCATCATCAGCCACGCGCTCAGCCTGAAGCTGCTGGGCAGCGAGAACGGCGTCGGCCGGCAGATCCGACTGGGCAAGCAGCTGTTCCAGGTCGTCGGCATCAGCGACGACTGGAGACCGCGCCCGGCCTTCTACTTCCTCAATGGGCCGGAAGCGGCCTGGCAGCAGTATCCGCTGGAGGTGTTCGTTCCGGCACGGGCGGCCCTGGACGCGGACGCCAAGCCGGGATTCGTCCAGGACTGCGACGACACCGGCCACGCCGGCGTGCGCTTCAACGAACTCGACCTCGGTGCCTGCCGCTGGCTGATGCTCTGGGCGCAGTTGTCCACCCCCGTGCAGGTAAACGCCTACCGCGATGCGCTGTCCGCGTTCGCGCAAGCGCGCCATGCCGATGGGGTTTTCCAGCGCGCGCCGCAGGTCGCCTTGTACGGCGTGGCCGAGTGGCTTGCGCGCAACCGCGTGGTCCCGGACAGCGTGCGCCTGAACGTCTGGCTGGCGCTCGCGCTGCTCGGGCTGTGCATCGTCAATGTCGCCGGCCTGCTGGCCGCACGTTTCCTGCGCCGCTCCGCCGAATTCGGCGTGCACCGGGTCCTGGGCGCCCCGCGCGCGGCGGTGTTCGTCCGCTGCCTGACCGAAGCCGGCGCGATCGGCCTGTTGGGCGGCGTGCTGGCATTGCCGGCCACGCTGTTCGGCCTGTGGATCGTGCGCATGCAGGCGGAGACCTACAGTGACCTGGCACGCTTCCAGCCCAGCCTGTTCCTGGCGATGGTGGCGCTGGCGATCGGCACCGGCCTGCTGGTCGGCCTGCTCCCGGCGTGGCGTGCAGCGTTGCTGCAACCGGCGCTGCAAGTGAAAAGCCTCTGAGGGCCCGTCGATGCCACTGCGCCCCTATCTCTCACCCCTGTTGCGGCATCCGCTGATGCCGCTGCTGGTGATCGTGCAGACCGTCCTGGCCTGCGCGATCCTGACCAACGTGCTGTTCCTGCTGTGGCAGAAGCTGGCGCCGATGCTGGTCCCGGACGGCATCGCCCGCGATGAGGTCATCCTGGTCGACCAGGTGATCAATGGCCAAGGCGGCTGGAAAGCGCCGCAGATCCGCGCCGGCACCGACACGCTGCGCCGCATCCCCGGAGTCACCGCGGTCTCGCCGACGATCGGCCTGCCAATGAGTTCCTCCATGGTCATGGTCGGCCGCGTCGCCGGCCCTGCGGCGACCGAGCGCGTGAGCCTGCTGGTCGGCGACGACCTGATCGATGCGTTGGGCCTGGACCTGGTGGCCGGACGCAACTTCAGCGCCGACGAAATGCGGGTCGGCGACCTGCCCGCCGCGACCGCGTCCGACCGCACCACCGCGGTCATCCTCACCCAGGCGCTGGCGCAGCGGCTGTTCGGCTCGCGCCCGGCGCTGGGCGGCGTGCTCACCAACGGACAGGCGAACGCGACCAAGCGTTTCGTCGTGGTCGGCATCGTCCGCCACCTGCTGCGCTACCAGCTCGACGCGCTGGACGACGGCAAGGCCGAGTACACGATGCTGACGGCGGGCACAGTCACCGGGACGCCGATCCTGACCTACGCGGTGAGGACCGCGCCGGAGCGGCGCGCGGCCGTGATGGCCGAGATCCCGCAACGTCTGCAGCAGTTGTTCGGCGACGCGCTGCTGCGCGGGATCACGATCCGTGCGAACGACTACGAATCCCAGCGCAACGAACGGCTCCAGCCGCGCCGCGCCGCAGTGTGGCTGTTCGGCACCGCCAGTGCGGTGGTCACCCTCATCACCCTGATCGGCATCGCCAGTCTCAGCGGTTTCTGGATCCAGCAGCGGACCCGGCAGATCGGCATCCGCCGCGCCCTGGGCGCCAGCCGCGGCCAGATCCTGCGGCATTTCCTGCTGGAAAACCTGGTGGTCATCGGCAGCGGCGTGGTCCTGGGCATGCCATTGGCCTACATCGCCAATCTCTGGTTGATGCAGCACTACGAGCTGCCGCGGCTGCCCGCCGCCTGCCTGCCGATCGGCTTGCTCGCCCTGTTGCTGCTAGGCCAATGCGCGGTGTTGTCGCCGGCGCGGCGCGCCGCCGCGATCCCGCCCGCCACCGCCACCCGCAGCGCCTGAGCCAAGGACCCCATGTTCCGTTACTACATCCAACTGGCAGTACGCAGCCTGCGCCGCAGCCCGGTGCTCACCGCGCTGATGGTGCTGTCCATCGCCGTGGGCATCGGCGCGGCGATGACCACGCTGACGGTGATGCGGTTGCTGTCCGGCGATCCCTTGCCCGGGCGCAGCCAGCAGATCTTCTTCGCGCAACTCGATCCGCGCCCCAGCAACGGCGCCAACCAGAAGCCTTTCGACAAGCTCGACTACCCCTCGGCCATGGACCTGTGGACGCGCGGGCGCGCCGATCGCCAGGCCATGGTCGCCGAGAGCGAGATCAAGGTGCACGCGGCGGACGGCGCCACCCCGCCGTTCATGACCCAGTTGTTGATGACCCAGGCCGATTTCTTCCCGATGTTCCAGGTGCCGTTCGCCTACGGCAGCGGCTGGCGCGCGCGCGACGACCAGGACCGGGCGCGGGTGGCGGTGATCTCGTCCGACCTCAACGCCAAGCTGTTCCAGGGCCGCAACAGCGTCGGCCGCAGCCTGCTGGTGCGCGGCACGGCGGTGCGCATCGTCGGCGTGCTGGCACCGTGGCGGCCGTCGCCGCTGTTCTACACGCTGGCCGGCGGCAGCTTCGCCCATGGCGATACCGCCAGCTTCTACGGACGGCCGCAGGACGTGTTCATGCCGCTGTCCAGCAGCCTGGAGGTCAACGACGGCCACATCCAGCCGTGGACATGTTTCAGCAAGCCCGAGGCCAACCTGGACCTGCGCAGCGCGCCGTGCGTGTGGCTGCAGTTGTGGGTGCAGTTGGACACGCCGGCGAAGGTCGCCGACTACCGCCGGCTGCTGGCCGACTACGCCGCGCAGCAGCACGCCGCCGGGCGCATCGGCCGCGCCGACACCGCGCGCCTGCTGTCGCTGCCGCAATGGCTGGACCATAACCGCGTGGTGCCGGGCGACGTGCGCCTGCAGAGTTGGCTGGCGCTGGCGTTTCTGGGCCTGTGCCTGTTCAACAGCATCGGCCTGCTGCTGGCCAAGTTCCTGCGCCGCGGCGGCGAGATCGGCGTGCGTCGCGCGCTGGGGGCCTCGCGTCGCGCGATCTTCGCGCAGTGCCTGACCGAGGCCAGCGTGATCGGCCTGCTCGGCGGCGCCGGCGGCTGGCTGCTGACCCTGCTGGGCCTGTGGAGCGTGCGCCAGCAGCCCACCGCCTACGCCGACCTGGCGCATCTGGATCCGACCACGTTCGCCGGCACCTTCGCCCTGGCGATCGCCTGCAGCCTCGCCGCCGGCCTGTTCCCCGCCCTGCGCGCCAGCCGTATCGCGCCGGCCATGCAACTCAAGAGTCTGTAACCGGGGCCCGCGACCATGCAGATCACGCCCATCCTCAGCGCGCTGTCGCGCCATCGCATCGCCGCCGCGCTGATCGCGCTGGAAGTGGCGCTTGCCTGCGCCGTGCTGTGCAACGCCTTCTTCCTGATCGGCAATCGTCTGGAGCTGGTGCACCTGCGCAGCGGCATCGACGAGACCGCGCTGGGCCTGGTGTCGCTGTCCGGCTGCGACGGCTGCAACGCCGCCGACGTCAACGCCCGCGCGCTGGATGCGGTGCGCCGCACGCCCGGCGTGCGCGCGGCAGGTGCCATCAACACCGTCCCGTTCGCGCCGCCGGTGTTCAACAACGGGCTGTGCCTGGACCAGGACTGCGCCCAGGTCGGCGGCGTGCCGCACTTCTACATGGTCAGCCCGGGCGCCGTCGCGGCACTGGCGCTGCAGCCGGACAGCGGCCGCGCGTTCGCCGACGCGGACTACCAGCCGCTCGACAACGGCATCCCGACCGCGGCCGGGGTGTGGATCACGCGGGCGCTGGCCGCGCACCTGTGGCCGGGCCAGGATCCGCTGGGCAAGGAATTCTGGTCCGGCGGCCATTTCCGCGTGATCGGTACGCTGGAGCACCTGGCGCGCCCCGATCCGGGCCGCAGCGAGGATGGCGTGATCGGCAGCGACTGGTCGGTGGTGATCCCGGTGCGCGAGGCCGCGCAGTCCGGCACCTATGTGCTGCGTGCCGATCCGCGCGACTTGCCACGGGTGTTGGCGCAGGCGCGCGCAGCGGTGGCACGGGCGGTGCCCGAGGCGGTGCTGGACAACGCCAACAGCAAGCCGCTGGACGACCTGCGCCAGACGTATTTCCAGAGCGACCGGGCGATGACCGGGCTGCTGGTCGCGATCATCGTCGCGATGCTGCTGGTCACCGCGCTGGGCATCGTCGGCCTGGCCAGCTTCTGGGTGCAGCAGCGCACCAAGCAGATCGGCATCCGCCGCGCGCTCGGCGCCACCCGCCGCGACATCCTGCGTTATTTCCAGACCGAGAATCTGCTGCTGGTCGGCGCCGGCGTGGCCCTGGGCATGCTGCTGGCCTACGGCGGCAACGTGCTGCTGATGCGGGTCTTCGAACTGGAACGGTTGCCGGCCAGCTACCTGCCGGTCGGCGCGCTGCTGCTGTGCGCGCTGGGCCAGCTCGCCGTGCTCGGCCCGGCGCTGCGCGCCGCCGCCGTCGCCCCCGCCATCGCCACCCGCAGCGCCTGACCCGGAGCCCGCATGTTCGCTTACTACCTTCGCCTGGCGCTGCGCAGCTTCGGCCGCAACCGCATCCTCACCGGGCTGATGGTGCTGGCCGTGGCGCTCGGCATCGGCGCTTCGATGACCATGCTGACGGTGCTGCACACGCTCTCCGGCGACCCACTGCCCGGGCGCAGCGCCACGCTGTTCCATCCGCAGCTGGATCCGCGTCCGCGCAACCTGCCCAGCGCCGACCCCGAGCCGCCGGACGAACTGACTTGGCAGGACGCGACCGCGCTGTACCGGGCGCAGGCGGCGCCAGCGCAGACCATGACCAGCGCGAACTGGCTGCCGGTGCGCCAGACCGTGCCCAACAGCCCCCTGCGCATGCTCACCACGCGCGCCGCAACGGCCGACCTGTTCGGCATGTTCGGCATGCGCTTTCTGTACGGCAGCGGCTGGAGCCATCGCGACGATACCCAGCGCGCGCCGGTGGTGGTGCTGAGCCGCAAACTCAACGACGCGTTGTTCGGCGGCGCCGACAGCGTCGGCAAGACCCTCACCATCGCCACCCGCCCGTTCCGGGTGATCGGGGTGATCGACGCGTGGGATGCGCAGCCGCGCTTCTACGACCTCAACTCCGGCGCGTACACGCCGCCGGAAGCGCTGTACATGCCGTTCGAGACCTGGCTGGACCTGCCGCAGGACTATGGCTACGGGCCGATGCAGTGCTGGGGCAAGGACGGCGAGGCCGGCCTGCACGATCCCAAGGCCGCGCAGTGCACCTGGGTGCAGTACTGGGCACGGCTGGACACGCCGGAGCAGGCGCGGCGCTATCGCGCGGCGCTGGAGGCCTACAGCGCGCAGCAGCGCCAGCTCGGCCGCTTCGAACGCGCCCCCAACACCCGCCTGCGCGGCCTGGTCGACTGGCTGGACTACAAGCGGGTGGTGCCGGCCACGGTGCGCATGCAGACCTGGATCGCCTTCGGTGTGCTGCTGGTATGCCTGCTCAATGCGGTCGGCCTGCTGGTCGCCAAGTTCATGCGCAAGGCCGGCGAGATCGGCGTGCGCCGCGCGCTCGGCGCCAGCCGCCGCGCGGTGTTCGCGCAGTGCCTGGCCGAATCGGCGCTGATCGGCTGCCTGGGCGGCCTGCTCGGCATCCCGCTGACCTGGATCGGCCTGTGGCTGGTGCGCCAGCAACCGGTGGCGTACGCGCAGCAGGCGCATGCCGATCCCGCGATCCTCGGCATCGCCCTGGCCGTGGCCACGCTCTCGGCGCTGGCCGCCGGCCTGTGGCCAGCCTGGCGCGCCTCGCGCATCGCCCCCGCCCTGCAGGTGAAATCGCTATGACCCCGCTGCCTCCCGTGCGTCCCATCCTGTCCGCATTGGGCAGCCATCGCGCCGCGGTGGTGCTGATGGCGCTGCAGATCGCCCTGACCCTGGCGGTGCTGTGCAACCTGGTGTTCATCATCGCCCGCACCTACCAGCGCGTGCAGACCCCGACCGGAGTGATGGAACAGGATATCGGTCTGATCCAGAGCATCAGCGTGGTCGGCGAACCGGGCAGCGTCAGCAGCGTCGGCCGCAGCCTGGACCTGCTGCAGGCGGTGCCCGGCGTGGAAGCGGCGGCGTTCGGCACGCCGCCGCTATGGGGCCCGCCGCAGGCGCAACTGTTCCTGCAGCCGCAGGCCACGCAAGCGGTCGCCCGTGCGCGCCTGTTCCTCGGCAGCCAGGGCCTGAACCGCACGCTGGGCATCCGCATCGTCGCCGGTCGCGACCTGCGCGATGCGGAGCTGACCGGCGCCTCGGACCTGTTCGGTGCGCCACCGGAGATCGAGCGGCGCCTGCCGGCGCTGATCACGCCCTCGCTGGCCGCGAAACTGTTCCCCGGCGCGTCGCCGCTGGGGCGCACCCTCTACACCAGCACCTTCAACCAGCCGGTGCGCCTGGCCATCGTCGGGGTGATGGCGCCGGTGCGCGGCGACATCACCGGCCACGACGACGATGCCGATGCACTGCTCACCGAGATCCGCATCGGCAGCGAAGGCTGGGGCGGCGGCTACGTGATCCGCAGCACGCCGGGGCAACTGGCGCAGGTGCTGCCGCGCGCGGCCGCGGCGATGCAGCGCGCCAACCCGACCTACGTGCAGCAGCGCGTGAGCACCATGCAGGAGCTGCGGACCGACTACTTCAAGAGCGACAGTGCGGTGGCGCGGATGCTGCTGGCGATCATCCTGATCCTGCTCACCGTCACCGCGCTGGGCATCGGCGGCCTGGCCAGTTTCTGGGTGCAGCAGCGCACCCGGCAGATCGGCATCCGCCGCGCGCTCGGCGCCACCCGCGGCGACATCCTGCGCTACTTCCAGACCGAGAACCTGCTGATCGTCGGCGCCGGCGCGCTGCTCGGCGCGGTGCTCGCCTACGTCATGAACCAGTGGCTGATGCAGCGCTTCGAACTGGAGCGGCTGTCTTCGCCGACCGTGCTCACCGGCATCGTCGCGGTGTGGCTGCTCGGCCAGCTCGCCGTCCTCGGCCCGGCCCTGCGCGCCGCTGCCGTCCCGCCCGCCACCGCTACCCGCAGCGCCTGACCCCGGAGCTCCCATGTTCGGCTACTACGTCCGCCTCGCCTTGCGCAGCTTCCGCCGCAACACCGTCCTCACCGCACTGATGGTGCTGGCCATCGCCCTGGGAATCGGCGCCAGCATGACCACGCTGACCGTGTTCTACGTGCTCTCCGGCGACCCGATCCCGCAGAAGAGCGACCGCCTGTTCTACGTGCAGGTGGATGCGCAGCCCAAGTCCGGCTACCAGCCGGGCGAGGAACCGGATTCGCAGAACACCCGTTTCGATGCCGAGGCCCT
This sequence comes from Xanthomonas sp. SHU 199, assembly GCF_000364665.1. NCBI lineage: Bacteria > Pseudomonadati > Pseudomonadota > Gammaproteobacteria > Lysobacterales > Lysobacteraceae > Xanthomonas > Xanthomonas sp. SHU 199. The sequence continues at coordinate 1,877 of NZ_AQOI01000645.1, read as the reverse complement.
GCTGCGCGAGAAGCGCGCCAAGCGCCAGGCGCTGATGACCGGTGGCAGCGTGGCGATCGAACCGACCAAGAGCGGCCTGAAACCGTTCAAGTCGGAAGTGCGTTTCACCTCCGCGGACTTCTTCCCGATGTTCGACACGCCGTTCCAGTACGGCCACGGCTGGACCGGCACCGAAGACGAGCGCCACGACCGCGTGGTGGTCATCAGCCGGAAGCTCAACGAGAAGCTGTTCGACGGCGCCGACAGCGTCGGCCGCGAACTGCGCATGGACCAGAACACCTTCCGCATCGTCGGCGTGCTCGACACCTGGGAGGCCAAGCCGCGCTTCTACGACGTCACCAACACCTATGGGTCGGACGAACAGGCCTATCTGCCGTTCTCTGTGGCGATGGACCTGAAGATGGACCGCAACGGCAGCATGAACTGCTTCGGCGACAGCAACGGCGACCAGACCGCGCTCAATGCGCCCTGCACCTGGGTGCAGTACTGGGTGGAACTGGAAAGCCCGGCGCAGGCCGCCGACTACAAGGCCTACCTCGAGAACTATTCGGCCCAGCAGCGCGCCGCCGGCCGCTTCCAGCGCCCCAACAACGTGCGCCTGCGCAACGTCATGCAGTGGCTGGACCACAACGAAGTGGTGCCCGGCGACGTGCGCCTGCAGCTGTGGCTGGCGATGGGCTTCCTGCTGGTGTGCCTGCTCAACACCGTCGGCCTGCTGCTGGCCAAGTTCCTGCGCCGCAGCGGCGAGATCGGCGTGCGTCGCGCGCTGGGCGCCTCGCGCGGGGCGATCTTCGCGCAATGCCTGGTGGAGGCCGGCGCCATCGGCCTGGCCGGCGGCGTGGCCGGCCTGGGACTGGCCACGCTCGGTCTGTGGGCCGTGCGCCAGCAGCCGGCCAGCTACGCCAAGCTGGCGCACCTGGACCCGAGCATGCTGGCGCTGACCTTCGCCATGGCGGTGGGCGCCAGCCTGCTCGCCGGCCTGCTGCCGTCGTGGCGCGCCATCCAGGTGGCCCCCGCCCTGCAGCTCAAGTCCTGATCCTGCGCGCCCTGCGCCTTCCACGCATTCTCACAAGGTCATCGCCATGGATATCCGCCCCATCCTGTCCACCCTGCGCCGGCACAAGACCGCCGCCGCGCTGATCGTGCTGGAGATCGCCCTGGCCTGCGCGATCGTGTGCAACGCGCTGTTCCTGATCGGCAACCGCATCGAGACGTTGCACCGGCCCAGCGGCATCGCCGAGTCGGAACTGGTGACGATCTCGCTGGGCGGCATCGGCCAGCAGGTCAACGCCGCTGCGCGCACCCGCGAGGACCTGGCCGCGTTGCGCGCCGTACCCGGCGTGCGTAACGCCACCCTGCTCAACCAGGTGCCGTTCGTGCACTACTCCTGGAACACCAGCCTGTCGCTGACCCCGGACCAGGAGCGGCCCACCCTCAACGCGGCGCAGTACATGGCCGAGGAGGGCACGCTGAAGACCCTGGGCCTGAAGCTGGTGGCCGGTCGCGATTTCGCGCCCGACGAGTACATGGATCTGGAAGCTGCGCAGACCGACAAGCGGATCCAGGAGAAGGGCACCGCCATCATCCTCAACCGCGCCACCGCGGAAAAGATGTTCCCGGGGCAGAACGCGCTGGGCAAGACCGTGTACACCGGGCCGGTGGGCGCCCGCGTGGTCGGCATCGTCGAGACCCTGGCGCGGCCCACCGCCGCCAGCGGCCTGGCCGAGATCGACTACGCGATGCTGCTGCCGTTTCGCCTGAGCTACACCGACGGCCTGTACGTGCTGCGCGTCACCGACCCGGCGCGGCGCCAGGAAGTGCTGAACGCGGCGACCGCGGCCTTGATGAAGGTCGACAGCAGCCGGCTGGTGCTCAAG